>JAYUEJ010000524.1:0-4537 GCA_043739265.1 Rhodopila sp.
ATCGCCGGCCAATTCCCCTGCACCCGGTCGCCGATCGCGTGCTGCACGAACACCAGCACCGGCGGCAGCGACAGCGCCACCAACAGCGACCAACCCGGATCGCGCACCCGCCATGTTCGGCGAACCGCCACCACGAGGCCGATCATGCACAGCACCCAGACCAGAGGCGTCGCCAACCCGATCTGCCCGCCCACCAACTCCGCCAGGAACCCAAACGCCCGCGCCGGCCGCCAATCCTCGACCCGGCCGCCCTGTTTGGCGAGTCCGGCCCACCGGTGTTCGGCATTCCAGACCAGCACCGGCGCGAACAGTGCCAACCCTGTCGCAACGGCCATCCAGGGTTGCCAACGACGCAGCCAGGGCCGAGCGGCGGGAACCAGCAAGACCCAAACACCGATGCCGACCCACAGGAACAGCGCGGTGTATTTGCTGTCCAGCGCCAAACCGCCGAACACGCCCGCGGCCAGCCACCACGCTCCCGGCCCACCCGCCGCAAGCCGCGCCATTGCCCACAGCGTCGCCGTCCAGAAGAACAGCAACGGTGAATCGGGAGTCATGATGACCGTGCCGACGCCCAGCAGCAGTGTGGCGTTCAGCAGCGTCACCGCCACTATTCCTGCTTTCGTGCCGGGGAACAGCACGCGGCCGGCGTCGAACAGCATCCAGGACGCCAGCGCCGCCGCCAACGGACCCAGCAGCCGGACCCCCAGCGCGGTCTGCCCCGCAATCAAGGTCCCTGCCCTGATCCACAACGCCACCATGGGCGGGTGGTCCAGGTATCCGAACGCCAGGGCGTGCGACCAGACCCGGTAGTAGGTCTCGTCCGGCGCCAAAGGGGCCATCGCCGCGACAACCAGCCGGATCAGCGTCAGCCCGGCCAGCGCGGCGGCGAGGCGCCTTGGTGTAACCGAAATCACCCTGTCCGGCATGGAGGGGCCAGCCGGGTCCAAACCTCCGGCGCGTGCGGCGATAGGTGGCCTGAACGGGCCGAATCATGACGTCGGCTGAAATCCAATGTCACCGTGAACGCCAGACCAGGGTCGCCGAAACCGCGTAGTTCCAGACCACGCCGATCATCGCGCCGATCCCGCCGGCAACGGTCCAGGTGGTGTTTTGCTCATACAGCACCTGGGCGATGCCCACATTGGCGATCGCGCCGAAGCCGCAGACCACCATGAACAGCAGCAATCCGCGCCAGAGCCCGGGGCCTTTCAGCCGCTGGTCGCGGTAGGTGATCGCATTGTTGAGCTGAAAATTGAACACCATCGCGACCACCGTGGCCAGCGCCTGCTCGGTTTCAAATCCCAGCATCGTGGTGTGCCGCAGCAGCGCCAGCACCGCGAGGTGAACGACAATACCCAGCGCGCCCACAAGCGCGAAGGAGAAGAAGCGCAGCGGCAGCAATCCGCCGAACACCTTGTCGAGCAACAGTCCGCCGAATTGGACCATCACCAGGGCGTCCATCTTGCTCTCGCCGGCGACTCGCTCGCTGAACCGGGCGGGGACTTCCAGCACCCGCGGCGGGGCGGCGCTACTGAGAATCAGGTCGAGCAAAATCTTGAATCCCTGGCCGTTGAGCGCGCGGGCGAGCTCCTCGAACAACGGGCGGGGCAACATAAAGAAGCCGCTCATCGGGTCGGTCAGGCGCACCGGCAGGAACGCCTGTGCCAGCCAGCTTCCGCCATCCGACAGGACGTGGCGGAAGCGGCTGGACAGGCCGGCGTTGTCGCCACCCTCCACATGCCGGCTGGCAACCGCGATATCGTATTCGCCAGCCTGTAATGCACTCAGCATGACCGGCAGGCGGGACTCGTCGTGTTGCAGGTCGCCGTCGATGACCGCCACGTAACCGGCCGAGGAGGACAGCGCGCCTTCGATCACCGCGGACGCCAGGCCGCGCCGTCCGATCCGGCGGATACAGCGGACTCTTGGGTCGCTTTGGGCGATGCGCCGGACCTCCTGCGCGGTGCCGTCGGGACTGTTGTCGTCCACATAGATAACCTCCCAGGCGATACCGGCGAGGGCCGCGTCCAGTTTGGCGATCATCGGCGCGACATTGGGGCGTTCGTTGAAACACGGCACGATTACGCTCAACACCGGCACGCTCAACACCGGCACGCTCAACACGGGAACGCTCAACACGGGAACACTCGACCCCGAACCACTGGGATTCGCGTGGGCGACCGTATTGTCAGTTATGGTAGTCATATCGGGCATAGGTTTCCGATCGTTTCGTCGCGCCGTACACAAGCGGCTGCTCGGGCGAACCGCGGCAGCGGAAATACAAGACGGACGCGGAAGGTCAAGCAAAATGCCGCCCGTTAAATCCGGAGGTCGATTAATATCAAAAAATATACTTTTTGCGTATATTAAGATGAACCTTAACGTGATCGCACGGTTCGTTATGCGGAGGCCGAGTATCCTGAACGGAATCCATTCACGAACCGTCGGACTGGCTTTGTCCATGGCCGCGATGACCGCCGCCGTTTGTCCTTGTATCATCACCGAACCTGGTTCGGCCATCCGCGGCTGTTGGTGGTTCGACACCGCAAGTCCCGGGAGGCTGGAACAAGGCCGGAAATGGCACAAAATCAAAGCCGGTGCCTCAACTTTGTTTTTTGAGCCTACGGGGCCGAGGCCTGCCAGATCGACGCCGGGGGGCAGATCGCTGGCCTTCCTTAGCCGCCTACAGTGGCACGCCGGACAGGCAGCGGCTGGTGCGGATTGTTTGCAGGGTCTGCACACGGCTGACGGTGGGCAGGCCCGTCAGTTTCTGGGTCAGTTGGTTTTCGTGTGCGGTGTCGCGTGCCACCAGTTTCAGCAGGAAATCGCCGCCGCCGCGGATCATGTGGCACTCGCGCACCTCGGCCCAGCTCGCGGCGAGCTGCTCGAACGCGGACAGCACCGCGTCCTTCTGGCTTTCCAGCCCGACGATGGCAAAAAAGGTGATTTCCCACCCCAATTTCTGCGGATCGGTGTCGGCGTGATAACCCAGGATTACACCCGCTTCCTCCAGCGCGCGAACGCGGCGCAGGCATGGCGGCGCCGAGATGCCAGCCCGCCTGGACAGGTCCACATTGGTCATGCGCCCATCTTCCTGCAGGGAGGCAAGGATACGGCGATCGATCGCATCCAGCAGGATCGGCGTGTCGGCGTTGTTCGGCTTCATGCTTATTTTTTACTGACGTTTCCAGGCCGCGGCGAAGCAGGCACTATTATTGTGTATCGCGTCGCCCGCAAGATGCGAGGTTCGGCTTTTATCAGTAATGTCGAACGATCCAACCAGAAAATCTCATTGCGGGCGGCCCGACCGAGCCCCATCCGTCATGGCCAGGGGGCGACCAGGGGGGCAACCAGGGGGCGGCCAAGGGGCGGGTAGCGGGGAAAATCCAGGGCCATCCCGGTGAGCGCCTACCTGGATCGAGCAAAATAAGAACGGCTTGCTATCCATTGTGATACAACGGCGCCCCCGGCTAATGCCATTTCGCCTCTTCTCAGCGCCATTTCGTCCCTTCCCAACGATCGCCCGTGGCATCATGTTAAAGGCCATGACACCCCTCCTCCGAGGCATCACCCGCGTGCTGGCGGCGATCGGCATATTGGTCCTGTTGCTGGCGGCGTCTGCTGTCGGCGCTGTCTGGCTGACAATGCCCGGGACGCGACAAACGGCTTCGCTGCCCGGTCTGTCCGGCCCGGTCGATATCATTTACGACGCCGACTGGGTGCCGCGCATTCAGGCGGGGTCGGAGCTGGACTCGGCCGCCGCTCTGGGTTTCCTGCATGCGCGCGACCGGATGTTCCAGATGGAGCTGATGCGCCGCGCGGCGTCGGGCCGGTTGTCCGAAATCGTCGGGCCGCCGACGCTGCCGATCGACCGGATGATGCGCACCCTGGGCCTGCGCCAGCACGCGGTCGCCGATTTGGCCGAGCTGCCGGCGGACACGCGCGCGGTGGTGGATGCTTATGCGCGTGGCGTGAACGCCTGGATCGACTGGAAAGGCCGCTTCGTCGCGCCGGAATTTCTGCTGTTGGGGGCGCCAGAGCCATGGGATCCGGTGGACAGCCTGCTGTGGGCGAAAACCATGGGGCTTTGGCTGTCAATGAACTGGCGGCAGGAGTTGTCTCGCCAGGCTTTGGCCGGGACGGTTCCAGCCGCCATGCTGGACCAGCTTTGGCCGCGGCAAGCGGGCGCGACGCCGCCGGATGCGATGAACCAACCCCTGACCCGGTTCGCCGAACCTGCGTCTCGGTTGGCGGCGGTACTGCCACGATTTCCCGAACCGTTCACGATGCCGTCCAGTGCGTCGAACGCATGGGCGGTGGACGGGCGCCATACCGCGACCGGCGCGCCGCTGCTGGCGGGCGATCCGCATCTGGCCTTCGGCTTTCCCGGCATCTGGTATCTCGCGCGGATCGACATGCCCGGACGGGTTTTGGCCGGAGCAACCGCGCCCGGTGTCCCGTTCCTGGTTCTCGGTCACAACGGAAAAATCGCCTGGACCTTCACATCGACCGGCGCCGATGTGCAGGATATCTT
>JAYUEJ010000525.1:0-4518 GCA_043739265.1 Rhodopila sp.
GGGGGATGGGGAAAATCGACGATCGCTTTGGTGTCCGGGTCCATGCGGCGGACACTGGCGTCAACGCCGGACCCGCCGCAAGGCCTGAACGGTTTCGGCCCGGGGTAATCGGGTGAACCGGGCAATTCTCGAAGGACGCACCGTTCTGTGCGTGATGACCGGCGGAGGGCGTCGGGCTGGACGGGCAGGTTTCGGTTGTTGTCCGGAATGAATTTATTAGAGATTCACCTGGTCTGTATCAGCCATTATCAATGACGTGCTGCAGGAACGCCGCCGGGGCGGGGTGACAAGCGTGGTGTCCCGGCCAGGGGGAGCGGGCAAATCGCGCGTTCGTTCATTCGGTTTTCAGTTTTAACACGGAGGCAAGCCGGAGGCTCACGAAGCCCACTGAGAGTCGCTGTGCTTGCACTTCGGGACCTGACGGCCCGCGATTTTGGATTGGCGATCGCGTTGGATTAAAACAGCGTTGGATTAAAACAGCGGTCCGGGACCGCCGGAAGCATTTTATGCCGCCGCCGGTCGCGGCACTGCGTCGGAGGCGGCGATTTCTCAGTGGTCCTTCGCGGCCCTCGCGCTGTCTCCGCGCATAAAAAATTCCTGGCCTGACACCCACTCCACAGAACAACGGCAAGACGCCGGACAGCAATACGACGACTGGCCGATTGCCAAAAATCACTTGCATTGACTGATTAAATCTGTATTTATTATAAGTATAAAAAGAGCATTTTCACGATAACTGGGATCTTGCCCTAAGCCGGCACCGACGTCATGACGTGGCGGGTTCGGGCCAACTGGCGCGGCAGCCGATGGACCAGGTGGCTCGGACACGTCGCGCCACGACGTTAAAAGAAAGACGTGCGGTCTCCGGTCATCGTGAAAATGCTATGGAACGCATTGGGTTGAACCAGGACGTTGGAACGCCAAGGTACCGTGTTCACCGCCGAACACCACGGCGTGGCTGGCTTCAGCCGGTCCCTCGAGCGACCCGATGCTCATTCATCAGACCTGCTTGGGGGCCGGGCGACCTTGGCGTTTCAACTTTGTTGATTCACCCGATCGCCCCGGGTTTCGGCCGCTGTTCTCATCCCGGGTTTGGACGCGCACCGTCTAGCCGACGCGGGCGATCTTTCCGGTATGCGGGTCCATGGTGAATTTGGCGACCACCGCACCCTCGGGCGTTGCCAGACTGAAGCCGATCGGACCGTCCGGGGTGGCCGCGACGCTGGTGACCTTCCAGGTGTGGTTACCGTTCCACAGCAGGAACCCCTCGGCGATCGCCTGCACGTCGGCAGGTGAGAGCCCGCGGTCCGTCTGGCGATAAATCAGCGCGAAATCGCGCGGATTGAACGCGCGATCGGGACCGCCGCCATGATGCCCCCCCATCATCATGCCCCCCATCATCGTGCCATGTCCGACAGGGGGACTGTCCATCGCGGGACTCGGTGCCTGTCGTTCGGCGGGCGGCGCCGGTTGAGCCTGCGACAGCACCGATCCGGTGGCGATGCCGCCGATCACGAAGGCCGTGGCGGCGGCGAGCAGGGTATGGCGCATGCGATATCTCCACGGTGTTCGATGCTGCATACATGGGCAATCCGAGCCGAACGCAACCGCTCGACCAGGCTACGAATTGCAATGAAATGCAACGGTCGTTCCCGTTGGGTATTTTGCGTCGTATGTTACGATCCATGGAGCAGACCCCCCACATCCTCGTTATCGACGACGATCGCGAAATTCGCGATCTTCTGGCGCGTTTCCTGGAAAAACAACGCATGCGGGTCACCGCGGTGCGCGATGGACGAGAGGCGCGGCGCGCCTGGCTGAATGGCCATTACCAGCTTGTGGTGCTCGACCTGATGCTGCCGGGCGAATCCGGCCTCGATCTGGCACGCTGGCTGCGCACCCAGTCGCCGATCCCGATCGTGATGCTGACCGCGATGGGGGATGAGACCGACCGGATCATCGGATTGGAACTGGGTGCCGACGATTATATGCCGAAGCCGTTCAGCCCGCGGGAGCTGGTGGCCCGTATCCGCGCCGTCTTGCGCCGCTCCGGCGATCAGGCGGAGGTCAGAAACCACCCTTCCGTCCAGGGCTATCGCTTCAACGATTGGACGCTGGAACCCGCCCGCCGGCGCCTGTTGAATCCGGACGGGGTGGAGGTCGCGTTGACCGGCGGCGAATATGATCTGCTGCAGGCGCTGGTGGAGCGGGCCAATCGGGTGCTGACCCGCGACATGCTGCTGGATCTGTTGCGCGGGCGTCAGGCTGGACCGTTCGACCGGGCGATCGATGTCGCGGTGTCCCGCCTGCGGCGCAAGCTGGAGGACGGGCGGAACGCCCAGCTTATAAAGACCGTGCGCGGCGGTGGGTATGTCCTGGCCGCGACGGTGGAGCGTGGTTAGGCGCGTTTGGGGGCTTTGCGTATGAAAATTCGCCTCTGGCCGGGCAGTCTTGCCGGGCGGACCGCATTGGTGCTGTTGGTTGGCCTTGCGATCGTGCAGGTTGCCGGCCTGACGATCCATGCGCTGGACCGGCTGGATGTGCAGCGGTTGGGTCAGGCGCGCGACCTGGCGGTGCGCGTGGTGGGGGTGTATCGCACAATGGCGATGACCGACCCGCCGCGCCGTGCGGCCGTGTTGGCCGATCTGCACCGCGGTCCCGATCTTGTGGCGACATTGGGCACGTCCGCGCCGCAAGTGGATTTGCCGGAGATGCCTAACCCCGAACAGCGGCTGCTGCGCGTCAACATCAACTTCGTTCCACTCAATGCGCCGCAAATTCGCTGGCGGGAGATGGTGATCTACGGCGGCAACGCCTGGCACCGGGCGGTCATCGGCATGCGGCTGCCGGACGGCCAGTGGCTGCAAATGACCGCTGAATTGCAACCGCTGCGGCCCTGGCACTCGCCCGCATTCCTGTGGGCGTTTCTGCTGATGACGGCGGCGGCGGCGCTGTTGACGCTGTGGGCGGTGCGCCGGCTGACGGCGCCGGTGCGCACGCTGGCCGCGGCGGCCGAGGCGCTGGGCCGTGACGTCAACGCGGCGCCGTTGCCCGAAGATGGTCCGACCGAGGTCGCGGTGGCGGCCGTCGCCTTCAACACCATGGCCGCCCGTATCCGGCGCTTCGTGGAGGACAGGACCGAACTGCTGACCGCGATCGGGCACGATCTGCGCACGCCGATCACGCGTTTGAAGTTGCGCGCGGAGTTTGTCGAGGATGAGGAACAGCGCGGCAAGATTCTCAACGATTTGGAGGAGCTGGAGGCGATGGTGTCCGCCACCCTGGCGTTCGGGCGGGATGCGCGGACAACCGAACCGGTGTCCGCGCTCGATCTGGCGGAACTGTTGCGCACGATTCTGGATGAAACGGGGGATGCCAATCCCGACCTGTTGGAGGGGCTTGGGTATGAGGGGCCGGCGCATCTGGCGGTGCGGGCGCGGTCGCTGTCGCTGAAACGGGTTTTTGTCAATTTAGTCGGGAATGCCGTCAATTATGGCGGTGGGGCGACGGTGCGGTTGGTGAACCCGGACAACGGAATGGTGGTGGTGGAGATCGAGGACGACGGTCCCGGCATTCCAGCCGGGGACCTGGACCGGGTGTTCGAGCCGTTCCATCGCGGCGAACCGAGCCGCAACCGGGAGACGGGTGGCGTTGGCCTGGGGTTGCCGATCGCCAGGAACATCATGCGGGCACATGGCGGCGATGTCGTGCTGGTGAACCGCCCCGGCGGCGGGGCGAAGGCGACGGTGACGCTGCCGGTTTAGAGGGGGGCGGGGCTTGGTCAAACCCTGTCGCGACCGTCATGGCCGTCCAGGATATCGCGCAGGGCAATCGGGTGAATAACCAAAGGCGCAACGCCAAGTCGCGAAAACGGACCGCCAAGATGCCAGGTGGACACCATATTGGCGGTTCGGATGGCTGATCGTAACCGGAAGCGTCGGGCGATGCGAACACAATCACGGTGTCTTGGCGGTTCTTGGGCGCCGCGGCGCCTTGGCGTTGTCCTTTTGCTTATTCACCCGATTGCCCTGGGATATCGCAGGCATTACCTTGATACTGGATGAGTAATCGTCACATATGACGCATGTCTGGCATGTCCACATCGCGCCTTTGGACCCGGCGCTACCGTGATGCCCTCCGCCGTCGCGGTTTGCGGCCAGTTCAGATAGAGGTTCCCGACCCGCTTGTGCCAGGGTTCGCGGCCGAGATGCGGCGTCAGTGCGAACATATCAACGAAGCTGATCAAGCGGATAAACTGATGGCCCGGGTCGAAGACGTCAGCGTCTTCAATGACGACAGCCCTCGGTGACGATCCAGTCAGTGACCCGCGGCGATGTCGTTGCAATCGCTGACAGGGCGGCGATTTCACCGGCAAACCTCGGCCGCGGGTGATCGTCCAGTCCGACCTGTTCGGCACACTGACGTTGCGCACGGTATCCTGGATTGCCGTGGACAAGATCACGTCGGTGCGGCGCAACAGGTTCGGACCGTTGATGGGTCGGCTGTCACCCGAGGATA
>JAYUEJ010000526.1:0-13500 GCA_043739265.1 Rhodopila sp.
TATCCGGTGATCGGAACATTGGTGGGTGAAGCGGCCGCCGATCGGTTCCGGCGGATGCACCTGATCGGGGCGCTGGCGTTCCTGCCTTACGGCGTCTGCGTCGATCACTTCCAGCATGAGGTTTATGCGGCTCCCAATGCCTCACCGGCGGATCGGCATGCGATGTGGGCGCGGTTGGAAAAGATATACTTGCCGTGGGCCGATTACGGCGATCTGTCGTTTCTGGCGAACGGCGGGCGGTGGCAGGCGAAGCCGCACATCTATGGATCGCCGTTCTACTACATCGACTACACGCTGGCGCAGTGCTGCGCGATGCAGTTCTGGGTAAAGTCTCGGCGGGATTATCCGGCGGCGATGGCGGCGTATGTCGCGCTGTGCGGACGCGGCGGGTCGGCGCCGTTCCAGGACCTGGTGCGGTCGGCTGGGCTGGTGTCCCCGTTCGCCGATGGGGCGCTGGAGGATGTGGTGCGGGAAGCCGCGGCGGAGCTCGGGGTTTAGCCTCAGACCTTACGGCATAACAAGCGTGTTCCAGAGTTCCGCTATTGGCGAGAGAGTCCGTAATTCCGGTTGCCCGAAATCTGTAATCAGATCCAAAAGCCCGCCAGCTCAGAACATGAGCCAACCGAACAGCAGCAGGGTATTGTTGTCACTGGCGTTGCGGCCCGCGCCATCGTAATTGCTGGCAGCACCGTTGAATTGTGTGTAGGCGGTGTATTGCAGGCCAAGCTTCAGGTTGGCGAGGGGATGCAACCAGGAGTCCTCTTTGCCAAACGGAACCCAATCGGCCTCAATGATGAACGCATTCGAATTAGGTTTGCCGTTCGCACTGACGGTCCCGAATTTCAAGGCATTGGCGGATCCCCACGTCTTGGTCCAACCGAGGGTCGCACCATACGTACTCTGATACCAATATGATACGTTAGCGTTGACCTGATCCAGCTTGTAGGTCGCCCCGCGCCCGGTGCCGGCGGCGCTCGCGTTCAACTGTTGATCCTCATGTATGTAGATTGCCTGCGCCGTCATCCGGTGCTGTCCGTCACCCAGGAATTGGTAACCCGCATCAACTCCATAGTCCGTGTAACGATCCTGTCCCGCGGCACCGGAGGAGCCGAATGCGATGCCCTTGGAATTCGGCACAGCCGGATTGACGTCGGCGTTCATAAATAAGGCACCGACGTGGGCGGCCTGTTGATTCCACTGCCATTCATAGGCGGCCCGAGCATAGGGTGCGCCACCGATAATCGCACCCGGGCCAAGCGAATCCCCGAAACGGGTCAGGACCCAGGCGCCCGGCGTCGTGTAGGCGCCCCCTTCGAGGTAAAGCTTGCGATCGTACCAGGCATAAACCGTATAGCCGATCGAACTGCCGGCGAATGACCCCGCCAACACCGGCCTGGCGGCAGGCGTCGGCGCGAGTAACGAACTGATATAGGGAAAGCCCCAGGCGGGAGTCGTGTTGTACGGATCCTGCACTGTCGGGTTGTTGTTGATCGTCGTGCCGAGCCGAAGGTCGATATCGTCGCCAACCGACAACAGGGTCGTGTATGGCCGCAGGTCGGTGTTATCGACGCGCACCGGGGTGACGCCGGCGGCGTTCGGGACGTCGGACCAGGTGAACTGCATAAAGCCGCCGGTGTGCTCGGTGACCCGGCCGGCGAGGAAGACGCTGATCTGATCGAGCGACGGGTTGTTGTTGGTCGCGTAATGATGGGTCTGGGTTCCGTCCGCCACCGCCGATCGGGTGTTGGTGAACGAACTCTGCACCATGACCGACAGGGGAATTTGTGCCTCCAGCCCTTCGCCGCCCCCCTGGGTATATCCGCCGATTTTGAAGGCTCGGCCTAATGGTGTGAGCTGTGGCCCGAACGCGCCGACGTGGCACGCCGTACAGGCCTGTCCCGTTTGGCCGGCGAAACTCGGGAGTGCATGAGCAACACCACCAGATCCAAAAACGGCGGTCGCCGCGGTCAGTCCAAGTCGAGCGACGTTCCAGCGAGGATTGAGTTTCATGCCACCACTCCATTTAACCACACAGACATTAATTATCATACATACAATGCTAATACGGATATATATCGTAATAGCATTCAACAGATTTGGTCGATCACATTTACTTGAGGGTGGCGAGGTAGCTGATCACGTCGGCCCGCTTGGCAGGATCCTTGATGCCGCCAAAACTCATCGCCGTGCCGGGCACGATGGCCTGCGGTGATTCGAGGTATCTCTCCAACATTGTCTCGCTCCAGGTAAAGTTGGCATTTTGGTTGCCGGTTGAATAACGAAAACCCGCGACGCTGGCGGTGTGTCGGCCAACCACACCGAAAAGGCTTGGCCCCACGATGTTCCGTCCTGCCGCGGGAGAATGGCAGATGCTGCATTGCGATCTGAACACCCCTTGTCCCGTCGTCGCATCGCCCGCTTGCACCGGCCACGGCACGATGACAGCCGCTCCGCAGGCAACGGCCGCCAGCCAGGACTGCAAACGCCGGTCAGACGCCGGGTTGGCCGGCGGTGGCGGCCGGGATCCGCAGCTTCCTTGGACGATCACCGCTGATTCGACAAAGTTTAACTTCTGGAACACCCGGAGACGCATGTCTTTCTCCTGACTGAGACCACGAGATCGCACGAATATTTTCCAAATATACGAGCATAGAAATTACAAATAATAGTCATCCGTATGCTTTATACATACAATGAATTTATCTCGGACTGAGGACCAACGGTTTGACAAATTTTTTGTAATATTTCAAGTCACATAAATATCAGACAACTGTTTGTTATATCACTCAAAGAAGAGGCGACTGCATGTCGGGGGTTGTGATGAATCCCATTCGGAGCCGCTGCCACATGGTCTCTGTACGATGGATTATAGGCCGCCGCTGGAATCGAAGGTGTCGATGCCCCTTGCCGGGTCGCGGGAAGATCAACCCGGGCCATATGAACAACCATGCTACCGCCAGGTTGGCCCAAACAATCGTGCGCGAGCTTGATCGAGGCAGCCGTTACAGGACTGTCCGACACGCTATTTTCAGTCATTGTCGCAATATTTTGCCGTCGAACAGGCGCATGCTTGATGCGTGCCAGCAAATATGCTGACGCGGCTGCCTAACCGCACCCAATCAGGCCCTTCCCCTCACGATCGGCCTGATGGTCTCCATCACCGGTCAGCGAAAGACAATGGGCGGATCACGACACCGTCGCTCGCGCCATTGCCCTGGTGATCCGCTTCATGCCGCATGCCGCCGCCGACCCCGCCCCTCGAGCGGCCGTGGGCATCCACTGGCAGAAACGTGATTATTCTCATATCCAAGTGAATTGCTTTACAAAATAGTTACAGTGTATCGATTGATGGTTATCGTTTATGAAGTGAAAGGACAATCGTCTCGGAAACCCGCGCCGGACATTGTCGAGGGAGAATAACCCTTGCGGCACACAGCACCGTTATCAGGGTAAATGGCATGGAAGCGGCCTGCCACCGCAAACAACCGACTTTTGTACAAAAAGGAAACTCAATCTCCTCCGCCGCCGGAAACGCGCACTCATGTGATTGACAAAGCCCATGAACACTTTGTGTTCGTAAAGTCGAACAGAGTAACAGATTGCCCGGCAAACGCGTCCAACCGATCACAATATAATGTCTAAGCAGAGAAAGTATCTATAACGTGATTATCTTAAAATTATAGTGAATATCCACCTGGCCATGGCGACGATATAATGATCCGCAGTCGATCGTTTAACGATGGAGACAGTGTTCAGATGGAAACACGCGTCGCTTATGCATCCTGTGAAGATGGCCCTTCAGCACACCGGGCCGAGATCAAAGTCAACGTTGATGAATGAAAAATCCTGTTCACACCGACGCCGTCTGTTGTTGACAACGTTCAATCCATTCCCGGGCACGCAGTGTGCCAGCACTAACCATGATCGGCGGTGCTGTACCCCCGTGCATCGTTACTACATCCGACTATAAATCCGAATGCTGCCAAAAGCGTTACGTAATAGGTGGGTCATACGTAGCCGTCGCGGAACGCCAGATTTCAATCCCGAATGCACACCATTCAAAGGAAAATCCCATGACCATGCGAAACAATATTCGCTCGTTTCAGTTTAACAGCAACGATCTGGCCTTCCTCCTGGAGCAGATCAACTTCAAACCGCTTTTCTACAAGGGCGGAACACCGGTCATTGGATGGGATGGCACCACCGCAATCTATGATGGGGATGGCGCCGTACTCTATGATCCGGGCATCGTGGTCATCGCGGCGGGCAGCCCGCAGGCGGCCGCCAACATCGCCAAATTCGGCACGTCCTATGCGTCGCTCACCGATATCGCCGGGCTGCGCGACGTTCGGGGCAACATCAACAACCTGAACCCCGGCCAGGCCACCTGGGGCGCCGTGGACCAGCCGTTCGTTCGGCAGGCCCGCGCCGACTACGCGCATTACGTGGCTCAAAACGTGCCCGTGACCCCCGGTCTCCCCATCATCGACACGATCGCGCATCCGTTTGCCAGCGCGTTGGACACCAGCCTGGTCACCCCGGGCGGACTGGCCCGGGTGCATAACTTCGGCGCCACGCCCATCGTCGTGAACCCCGACTACGCCGTCACCTTCACCAGCCACATCGATCCGGCGACCGCATTGCCGATCGTCGATGCACATCTGAACAACGTGGTCGATTACACGCCGCGCATGATCAGCGCCACGATCACCACGGGTGGCGTCGTGCTGCTCAAGGATGCTAACAACCACATCGTGTTTTGGGATCCGGCCGTTTACGCCGCCGCCGCATTGCCGGGCGCGAGCGCGGCCGCGGTCGCCTACAAAACCCTTATCGACACGCACAGCGTTGACGGCATCCATCACATCGACACCACAGCGCTTATTACCGGTGTCGCTATCGTTGACACGACGGTCGCTCTTCTGGCCGGACAGCCCGACGGCAATCCTCTTGGACTGACACCCACCGGTCCGACCAACGACGCCAACCTATACAGCGGCGCCGGCTACGGCGCCTTGTCGCTGACCGGTCAGCACGACAAGCAGAACACCGACGCGAACAACATCACTGGTCACGGAAATCACGAATACTTCTACGGCAACGTGGCCTCGATCGCCGGCAACGCCCCAAACAACGGCTGGTTCGTACTCTTTGGCCAGTTCTTCGACCACGGCCTTGACTTCGTGGACAAGCACTCCGGCTTCACGATTACGATTCCGCTCGCGACGACAGACCCGCTGTACGGCGTCATCGGACCGGACGGCAGGCCGACGACGACCATGACGATCGTGCGCGCCACGGTGGCCGGGCAGGACGCCAAGGGCGACCCGACCTATCTCAACCACACCTCTCCCTATATCGACCAAAGCCAGACCTATGGCTCCCACGACGACATCACGCAGATCCTGCGGGACTGGGTCCAGGACCCGAACACCGGCAAATGGATTCCCGGCGCCAAGCTCCTCGACGGCCATCAGACCCAGTCCTATACCGCCGCGGACGGCACCGTTACCACGGCGACCCTGCCCACGCTCAACGAACTGCGGGCGGCGCTCCACGCCCAGGGCAACCGGGCCGACCTCACGTGGGAGGACGTGACCCAGAACATGCGCCACCGAGCCGCTGACGGCAGTATCGCGCACGATGCCCGGGGAAATGAGATCCCTACCGGGGACGTTCTGCTCCGAGACATGAATCCGCATTTCGACATCGCCCACCTGGGCAACGCGACTGGCCTGGCGGCGATGGCGGTACTCAGCCTGACGTTCGATGCAACCGGCCAGCTTACCGGCGGCCTCGGCGCGCTCGCCCCCTACATCAACTTCGCCGATTTCAGCATCAACCTGACCCTGGGCGGCACCGCCAACGGCACCCTCCTGACCATCGCCCAGCACACCGCGATGAGCGAACTTTTGCTCGAATCAGTCGGTGACCACTACATCGCCGGCGATGGCCGGGCGAATGAGAACTTCGGCCTGACGGCGGTTCATCACGTCTGGCATGAAGAGCATTCCTTCCAGGTCAATAACATCGAGACGACGATCCAGAACCTCGATCTCCAGGCAACCCAGACGGACGCGGCGAACCACACCGCGCTCGACCCAAACCACAAGACCCTGCACGACTGGCAGGTCGCGGTAAACGCAATCCCCGGCGCAGCGCTCGCCTCCGGCGTCGTTGTCGTGGGCCTGGGAAATGCCGCGCATTATGAGAACGCGTTGGGCAACTATACGGATGCCGCAGGCAACGTTTCCTGGGATCAGGAGAAGATGTTCCAGGCCGCCAAGATGACGGTCGAAATGGAATATCAGCACATCGCGGTCGATCAATACGCCCGCGCCGTTACCCCGGATATTCAAGAATTCGCCGGCTACACGTCAGACAAAAACGCCGCCATTTCGCTTGAGTACTCGCAGGCAGCCTTCCGCTTCGGCCATTCGACCCTGCGCGAAACCATCGACACGATGGACCCGAAATTCGGCATCACCGGCAAGATCATGAGCTTCGCACTGGAAGCGGCGTTCGTGAACCCGGCCGGCTTCGCCAAGGTGGGCGCCGGCGCCATCGTGCTCGGCATGGAACGCCAACTGATGAACGAGGTGGACCAGTACGTCACACCGGCGCTCAGTCAGGGACTGCTCGGTCAACCGCTGGATCTCGGCGCGATCAACATCGCCCGCGGCCGAGACCTTGGGCTGCCCACCTTGAATGCCTTCAAGGCACAGGCGGGTCTTGGCAAGGCCTACGTTGACTGGGCGAGCTTCCAGGCCAACATGATGCATCCCGAACGCATCGCCGACTTCGTCGCCGCCTATTCGCTCGACGGCGATACGACGAAGGCCCAGGTCATCGTGGACCTCGCATCGGGTGCAACGCTGACCGCGGCGGAGCTGGCTTACGCCACGGCAAACGCGATCACCGCGCAGTACGCCCATGACTTCATGCACGGCGGGATGGATGCGGTCACGCACGCCAGACTTGATGGCGGCGGGGTCGATAAGATCGACCTTTGGATCGGCGGCCTGGCCGAGGTCCATGTGGCGGGCGGCGTGTTGGGGGAGACATTCAACGCGATCTTCGTCACCCAGATCGAAGCGCTGATGGACGGCGACCGGTTCTACTACCTGCAGCGGCTCATCAATCAGGATTTCGGTAACGAAATACTGAATCAACAGTTCAAGGACATCATCGAGCGCAACACCGGCACCACCAACCTCAACGGCAATATCTTCACCTACGCCGATGCGTATTACGAAATGGCCAAGGACGCCCGCGTCGCCACCGCCGATTTGTTCGATCCAGGCAAGATCACCGATCTTTATCGCAACAAGGTCAAGGTCTTCGACGCCGCGACCGCTGCCTGGATTTCAACCGATCATACCAGCACCAATCTGACCGATCTCTGGGGCGGCAACGTTGTCGATCTCTACAGCGATCCGGCTCATACCAAGAAGGTGTTCGACGCGGCGACACTGACCTGGATCGGTGGCGTCGCCGGAAGTTTCGCGACACCATTACTTTACCAGCACGTCCCGCTTTACCTCGTGGACGGAACCTATTTCGGGGCCGACCAGCACAAGGATGGCCAGCTCGTTGATGTCCATGCCGGCGACCAGACCTTTGCATCTTCCAATGGCGACGGGTTGGGGGGCGTGGGAGGCCTGACAGGAGACCACGGACTCGGCGTTTTCACCGCCGACGACGGCACCACGGCCCATAACGGAGAGGTCGGCACCCATCACATCGTGCTGAAATTCGGTGACGACACGACCCCAGACGCCCCGGTCGTCAGTTTTGACGAGAATTTTATCTACGATGCACGCCCAACCGGCACGACAAAGAACCTCGATGGCAGCGTCGATGTCGGCACTAACTCGGCTGAGATCCTGGTAGGCACAAAGTATAACGACTACCTGGAAATGGGTATCGGCGACGATACTGCCTACGGCGGCGCCGGCAACGACATCATCTATGGCGGCCAGAGCAACGCAGGCCACAACACGCTCTATGGCGGCGATGGCAACGACTACCTCGTCGTCGGAGACGCGCCCGACCTGATCGACGGCGGCGCGGGGGATGACTGGATCTTCGGCATGTCGTCCGGGTCGAGCGTCAACGGCGTCGATCAGTTGATCGGCGGCGATGGCAACGATCATATCTTCGGTGGTATCGGCATCGACAAGATATTTGGCGGTAAAGGCGACGACTACCTTTACGGCGGTTCCGATACCGATCCGTTCATGTATGGCGGCGACGGCAACGACTACATGAACGGCGGGTCAGGCCAGGACACCCTGTTTGGCGGCAATGGCAGTGACATTCTTGACGGCGGACCGGGCGTCGATCTGCTTTACGGCGGCAGCGGCGATGATATCCTGCGGCCCGGGCCGGGTGTGTCCGATATCGCCGGCAACGGCGGCGGCGGCGACGTGCTGATTGGTGGCGACGGGGTCACCGATACCGGGTTCGACTTCGCCGATTACAGCCAGCAATATACCGCTGGGATCCTTGGCGATCTGGCCAACCAGGGCAACGCGAATGAGGTCTCGTCCCTGATCAAGATCGACAAGAAAACCGGCGGCCTCATCGTTGCTTCAACCCAGGGCACCGTGTGGTTCCAGCTCGAAGGCGTGATCGGGACCGCAACCGACGACAGACTTCTGGGCGACAGCCCCGGCGACGCCAGCGCCGCCGCGGTTAGTCATGGTAACAATTGGCTCATTGGCGGCAGTGGCAATGACGTTCTTACCGGCCGCGGTGGCAACGACGTCCTCGTCGGCGGGTCGATCCGGCTTGACCGCCTGATCGGGAGTTACACCGATCAGGCCTACAACAGCGAAGTGGACGGCGCCAGTCATCGCACATCGGCCACCAGCGTCCTGCAAGGCGGCCTGCTGAACCTGGCAAGTGACGTGAACGTCACCTTCGACAAGCATTTCCAGGAACTGCTGAAATCCGCAGCCTATAAAGACTATGTCCTGGGCGACAATTTCACTTGGCTCAATGTCGACACCAATGCGCGGGCCTTGATGCCATTTTCGGACTCGACGCACGATGTGGCGGTCTACGCCGGTCCGCAAAGCGAATACATCATCACCGCGGTCAAGGAAAACGGCGTGACCGTCGCCTACAAGGTACACGACAGCATTCCAGACGCGGGCTTGCCCGCTGACGCCGCGGGCGTAGACGTCGGGGCTGGGGCGGCCGGCGGCAGCACCGATCTGGTGATCGGGGTTGAGACTCTGAAGTTCGCCGATGGCACGACCCGTGTCCTCGACGATGCGCCTACCGGGATTGCCGACCACTTCGCCGGGACCGTCGCGGCGACCATCACCGGCAACGTGCTGACAAACGACGGCCATGCCGTCGGGACGACCTTGACAGCGTCCCTGGTGGGCCAGGCGCCGCAACATGGTAAGGTCACCCTGGCAGCGAACGGCGACTTCACTTACACCGCTAATGCCGGCTATACTGGCAAAGACTTCTTCATCTATCAGGCGGCTGACGGTTACGCCGCCAGCAATCCGATCCTGGTCACGCTGACGATGGCGCCGGCCGGCACCACGGTTGCCAGTAACGACGCCTACATTTTGTCTGCGGCAGGCAACACCCTGACCGAGGCGGCGTCGGTTGGTCTTCTCGCCAACGACCTCCACGTTGCCAGCGTCGTCCCGCTGACGGTCTCCGCCGTCAACGGCCAGCCCCTGGCCGTAGGGCTTATCGTGCCTTTCGTCACCACGGGCGGTGGCACCGTGGCAGTGACCGCCGACGGTGCATTCACCTACACGGCCGCCGCCGGCACCCCGGCCGGCACCATCGACAGGTTCACCTACACGGCCTCGGATGGTCTCGGACACACGGACGTCGGTGTCGTGACCATCACCGTCCATCCCGGTAATGGCGGCCCCAGCTTCGCGCCGGTCACCATCTCCGGCAACGTGGCCGACGGTTACATCGCCGGCGCGACGGTCTTCGCCGACGCAAACGGCAACGGAGTCGCCGACCCCGGCGAAGCGACCGCAACGACCGACGCCAACGGCGGCTACACCCTGGTCGGAGGTTCCGGGATCCTGGTCGCGACCGGCGGCACGGACGTGTCCACCGGTTTGGCTTTCACCGGGCGTTTCGAGGCCCCTGAGGGCTCTAAGGCGATCACCCCGCTGACGACCCTCATTGTCGCCATGGGTGGGACGCAAGCCGCCGCCGACCAGCTCAAAAAGGCGTTCGGACTGTCTTCGGCCATCGACATCACGCAGTTCGATCCGATTGCCGGCACACAGGCTGGGACACCCGGGGCCAAGGAGGTCTTGCTCGCCGGCGTGGCTGTGGCGGATACCGAGGCGATGGTCGTTGCGACCTTGGTCAGTAAGGGTGTCAGTGCCGAGGACGCAGGCAAGGCTGCTTTCGACTCCATTGCGACCCAGGCACGCATGGCCGCCCTTTCGGCCGGGCGTACGGTTGACCTGACAGCAACCACGACGCTCAGCGCCATCTTGCGCGACAGCGCCGGCCGTGTCGGCACAACCCTTGATGCAGCCTTCTCATCGGCGGTCGTGAAGGCCATTCATGACAGCAACACGACGCTCCATTCCCTGGAGACGGAAGACGGGCAAACGCTCCTGACGGATGCCGGTCAGGTTGCGAAGGACGCGCAGGGTAGCTTCAACATTACCGATCCCGGGCCAACGCCGCCCACGGATGTTGGCCCGGTTGCGAAGGACCCACCCACCATCGTTACGGCAATCGATACCACACAGCCGCAATCCAACGGAGGCGCGAACATCGCCCAGGATCCAAAGCCCAACTTCTCTGTTTACGACATGACGACGCAGACCTCGTCCACCGCCGCCGGCGATGCCTACACGGGGCCGGTTGAAGGGATTCAGTATCAATACATCAACATCACCACGGACAACCTTAATATCACCGCAACGATGGCGAACTCCTTCATCCATACTGGTAGCGGCACCGACGCCATCGACGTCAGCGCCGTCGGCGGCAACAACGTTCTCGATGGCTCGACCGGGTCCAACTTCCTGGTCGGCGGCAGCGGCAACGATACTTTCTTCATGGATGATCGGGGTGCCACCGCCGATATTTGGAGTACGGTCGTGGGCTTTCACTCGGGCGACAACGCAACGGTCTTTGGCGTTACCGCAACGGACTTCACGTTGAACGAATACGATAACCAGGGAGCGATTGGCTATACCGGGCTCGATTTCTGCTTCACCGCGGCCGGCAAGCCAACGGCCAGCCTGACGCTCGCCGGATACAGCAGCGCAGACCTGTCCAATGGTCGCCTGGCCATGACCTACGGGACAACGGCAGACCAACCCGGCTCGCCGGGAAGCACATACATGATGATCCACGCTAACTAGCCGAAAACCCACTCAGGTATCTCATCCCGCGGGATGAGCGCCTGAGTGGGTTTACGCTTCGCCCAAAGTGCTAAGACAACGCCAGCAAGCCCGCCCGGGATTATTCTCGAACCAGTAATGTCTTGGGCCGGCGACCGCGCGCCGCCTCGAACAGACCGAACGTTCCGCGTATATAGTTGGTGACACCCTCCAACTCCTGCAAATACGCCTCAAGCGCCGGCGTCAACCGCGCTTTCACCAATCGGGTCTTACGGCTCGGATCCATCGTCTCAAACCGCACCGTGAACCACGGATCTCCGCGTTTTAAGATGATGTCCTTGCTGGGGTCGTGCCACTCGAACGCCCACATCAGGGTGCGTGGCCAGACATCGATCGGATAGCGGCCGCCGATCAAAACCCCCGGCCACGGATCGGCCTGGTAAACATGCAGCGGCGGCAGTTGCGTGATCCAGACCGGCTCATCCGCCAGAAAGAAATACGGCGTGGCGATCTGCAGGATCGGCCGCTTCGGGTGACGCCACTCTCGCTCATTGACCAGCGTAACCATTTGTCCGAGGTGCTTCGACCGAATCGGAGAAGAATCCCCCAGCGCATTGCCAAGGCTCGGACGCCCCTGTGCGTCCCGCTGAAAACGAATGCGGGCATCGATCGGGCATAAAACTTCAATCAACCGGGACTCATGGTCGATCATCGCAGGGCAGTTGCTGACAGCCTTAGCATGTTCGGGCCGCGGCGCTTTCGTCAGCACAGGCCTCGGAGCATCCCAGATCAAGCCCGCCTTCGTCTGACGAAGCGACCATCCCACCTCGACGACACGACCCCGTGGGACGCGCCGAAGCCAGCGATCCTGGAGCCAGCCAACCCAGGTGGCGCGCCGCGCGCCGCCGGCTCCCCCGCGCGAGATCAATGTCGCGGCGGTGTCCGAAAGGGGATTGTCCAAGGCCTTAAACCAGCAACACGAAACAGGGCGTCATGACGGGTTGAACCGTCCTGGCGATGGTTGTCTGCATACGAATAGCCCCTTGGGCAGGAGAGCCTTTAATTGCATATCGCAAATAATTGCGGCCGATGCAATCAAATGGCATCCTGTTTGATGGACTACCGGCTCACAAGAACTTGTCCGAGGCCGCGAAGTAAGCCGCCATCATCCAAAATTCAGCTTCAACCCCGGTGTCGCCCACTGCATCTTGCCCAACCGCCCGCTGTCCGAAAGCGTAATGTAAGCCGTCCGCATATCCGGCCCCCCGAAGCAGATGTTTGTCGGATAGGAATCCGGCATCTTCACCGCGCGCACGATATCCCCACCCGGGGATATTTCCGTGATGTAGCCGGTGTTCAGGGTCGCCACCGTGATGTTGCCATTGACCAGCACCTTCAGACTGTCAAACCGGGCATCGCCCGGAAGTCCCGCGATGATCCGGCCGCTGTGGTGATGATGCGGCGCGGGTTTGCGAAGCACGCCGGGCGCCTCGATATCGAACGCCCACAGGCGGGCGCCTTCGGTGTCGGCGGCGTACAGCGTCTTGCCATCCGGCGACAGGCCGCAGCCATTCGGGCTGAGGATCGGGTGGGCGATTTCAGTGACTTTCGATCCGTCCGGCATCGCGTAATACAGGCCGCCGTGGTCACGGTGCCGAGCTAAACGTTTGCCCAGGTCGGTGAAGTAGAAGCCGCCCAGCGTGTCGAACACGATGTCGTTCGGCGCGGACAGCTTACGCCCGCCGACCTCGGTGTAGAGCGTTTTCGCCTCGCCGGTCTTCGGGTCGATCCGCTGGATATAGCCGAATTTGTAATCCGGATGCGCGGCGACGCCCATCGAGTAGCCCTCGACGTATTTGCTGCCGCCGTTGTTGCAGAGGTACAGCGCGCCGTCGGGTCCGAACGCCAGCCCGTTCGGCCCACCGCCGCAGCGGGAGAACACGCTGGTCGTGCCGTCCGTTGCAATCCTGGACAACTGGTTGTTGCGGATTTCAGTCAGGATGATGGCGCCGTCCGGACAGACGACGGGGCCTTCCGGGAAGCCCAAACCGGTGGCCAGGATCGTGACGTCGTTCATTGCGGTGTTTCCCCATTTGCGCGGTTGACGCAGTCTCGTCCGAATGCGCGCCGCGTCAAGCGAGCC
>JAYUEJ010000527.1:0-4503 GCA_043739265.1 Rhodopila sp.
CGTGCCTCCAACCGCAAACCCGCTCATGCTGCGACATTATCGGCCAGCCGGCCACTCTGGGTAGGCAAGAACGGTCTCGTCGTCCGACAGCCACGGCACATCGTGAGAAGTCCAGATGTGCATGGTCGGCTTCATGCCAGGGTCATCGTCCAGCGTCGCCACCCGCAGAATGACGTGTGGATCGGTTGGACGCTCGGCGATCAAGTGCGAGCCGCAGACCGAACAAAACCGGCGCAGCTTGCCCGGTGAAGAGTAAAAGGCGGAAAGCCTGTCTTCGCCTCCCGTCCAGCGAAAGTGCTCGCGCATGACGCCTGCGGTCGTAGCAAAGGCGGCCGCGTGTGCTTTGCGGCAGGTCAGGCAGTGACAGTGCCCAATCGGCATGTCGAGCCGGTCCACCTCGTATCGCACCGCCCCGCACAAACAACTTCCCTTCAGGCTCATTCAGTTCATCTTTCAAACAATGTGTTGTGTTCCGTGTCTCAATACAGGGGCGCATTCCAACCATCTCGATGCGGCAAGAGACGATTGATGAACGCTGTTCATTCGAATCGGTTTCCTGTTCATCGCCGCGCGGCCGTTGATAATGGACGACGTGAATGGAGGCGAAAGCTGGTGCTCGAAGTCAAGACCTGCGTGCTGGAGTCCCCATCACAGGCAGTGAGGTATAAACGGGGGTTCGAGCCGCCCATACCAGGTTTGCGGTGGACTTTGATGCCGAGGCGAATGATCCGATCGGTCCAGGCTGGTCCGGTTTCGATTGTGTGGCCGTTCATGGTGGGATGGTATGGCTAATGATGGGTTAACTGGCGACGTCAGGCCCATGTTAGGGCAAGCCATTTCAACGCAGAGATCGCAGAGAAGAACTCCACTTCGGCGCATGATCGCGTTCGAATCTTCGTCGGTGTCGGGAACCCGGGTTTCCGGAGTGCCGCCTGGAAAGAATCAATCGGTTATCCGAAGCGGCCGTTACTACAAGCGGAGTTGTCGTCCCGCGTCTGCCTTGAAGGCAAGCCAATTGTTCGGCGCTGTCCGATCGTCGTCATCGCACGCCCATCCGGGACCCTCACTGACAAACCAACATTCGATACAGAGATCGGAGTAAGTCCTCACCACCGCCGATGCCGCCGCCTTTTGGGAATTGACTTCGCTACAAAATCATTACTTGAACAGCCACCAGACGGCAAAAAACTACCCTGTTACGGTCGATATCATGCGACCAAAACACCCACCGCACTCAGCCCCCCGGCGCCCACCCCGTCATAACCGCCATCCGCAGCGTCACCGCCACCCGATCCCGGTCCCGAGGCAACCGGACCAGCGCCGCCGGAAACAACGCCCGAACCGGGCCAACCCGAGACCGCTGGCGGATCGCGTTCGTCTCCCCCGCCGCGCGCAAATCGCTCAGCAGCGCGAACGGATCAGCATACAGCAACCGGATATCCTCCACATCCGCCACCGGCAGCACGAACCCCGCCCGTTGCAGCAGATGCGCGCAATCCCGCAATTCCGGAAACGGCGACACCCGAGGCGACGCCCCACCCGAAATCTCCGCCTCCGCCTCGGTCAATGCGGCGCGCAGTTCCGCCAACGTGCCCAGCGCCGGCAGGCTGGCCAGCAGCATCCCCTCGGGACGCAACGCCCGCCGAAGCTGCAACAACGCCCCCGGTAGATCATTAATCCAGTGCAACGAAAGGCTCGCCACGATCAGGTCGAAGCTCCCCGGCGCGAACGGCAGAAATTCCTCATCCGCCGCGACACACGCCCCCCCGTTGACCGCCGCCATCGCCGGCGACAAGTCGCAACTGACCACCCGCATCCCCCGCTGGCGCAAAAGTGGAGCCACCACCCCGCGCCCGCCGACATCCAGCACATCGACAAACCGCCGGTTGGTGTCATCCACCCGGTCCAGCAGGCGTTCGGCCGCATCGCGCAGCACATCCGCCACCTGACCGACGGTCGCCGCCGCCCGGTCGCGGTGGCGGCGCACAGCTTCGCGATCAAATACCAGCATCGAGTCCATGCACCGCCATGTGCGCCGCCTCGCCGCAATTGCCAAGCCGTCCACCTCCGCTCTACCTTTCGCGACCGGAGGATTCTGTCCAATGACCCGCATCAGCCCAGAGACATTGCTCGCCTGGATCACCGACGGGCGGGAACTCGCCCTGCTGGATGCGCGCGAGGATGGAGCATTTGGCGCCTCGCATCTGTTCTGGGCGATCCCATGCGGCCTCGCCAGACGGGAAATCCGGGCACGCGCGCTGCTGCCCAGACTGGCCACGCGGGTTTGTTGCGTCGATGACGGCTCCGGCCTGGCTGAAACCCTCGCCTCCTGGCTGCAATCCGTCGGCTGCAACGATGTTGCGGTCCTGGACGGCGGCACCAAGGCCTGGGAAGCCGCCGGCAACGAGCTGTTCAGCGGCATGAACGTCCCCTCCAAGGCGTTTGGCGAGTGGGTGGAACACCACTACGGCACCGAAAGCGTCGATGCGCCCGAGCTCAAAGCCTGGATCGAGTCCGGCCGCGACATGGTCGTGCTGGACAGCCGCACGCTGGAAGAATTTTCGCGCATGTCGATCCCGACCGGGATCAGCGTGCCGGGCGGCGAGCTGGCCTACCGCATCGCCGACATGGTGCCAGACCCGAAAACCCTGATCGTGGTCAACTGCGCCGGCCGTACCCGCAGCATCATGGGCGCCGAGAGCCTGCGCCGCGCCGGCATCCCCAACAAGGTGGTTGCCTTGCGCAACGGCACCATGGGCTGGGAACTCGCCGGCCTGCGCTGCGACCGCGGCCGCACCGAGAAATTCCAGCCAGGCACCCCAAAATCCGCCGCGCTGGCCCTGCAACGCGCCCAGGGGTTCGCGGAACAATCCGGTGTCGGCGTCGTCGGGCCGCTGGACCTGTCGCGGTTCGAGGACGATCCCGACCGCACCCTGTATGTCCTGGACGTGCGCGATCCGGTGGAGTTCCGCGCCGGTCACCGGCCGGGCAGCCGCAATGCGCCCGGCGGCCAGCTCGTGCAGGCAACCGACACCTGGATCGGTGTCCGCAACGCCCGCATCGTGCTGGTCGATGATACCGGCGTGCGCGCCCGCATGTCCGCCGCCTGGTTGCGCCAGATGGGTCACCGCGACGTGTTCGTGGTCGAAGGCGGGTTGGACGCCGTCAAGGCAACCGGCACCGCCGCCATCGCGGTGCCCGAACTGGCGGCGCCGGTGAAGCTGATCGATGTGACCCGTCTGGTGCATCTGCTGGACAGCGGCGCCGGCACCCTGGTGCTCGATCTGGGGCGCAGCATCGATTTCCGTGATGGCCACATCCCCGGCGCCATCTGGGGCATCCGCGCGCGTCTGGACACTCTGCGGCCGCGGCTTTCGGCCGCACACCATATCGTCATCACCTCCCCGGACGGCATGCTGGCCCGGCTGGCGGTGCCGGAGGTGCAACAACTGACCGGCGCCGATGTGCATGTGCTGGACGGCGGCACCGACGCCTGGCACGCGTTTGGCCGGCCGCTGGTGAAGGATCGCACCACGCCGCCGGATGACGCCTGCATCGATGTCTCGCTCCGCCCCTACGATCGCAACACCGGGGTCGAGGCCGCGATGCAGGCCTATCTGTCCTGGGAAATCGAGCTGGTCCATCAGATCGAACGCGACGGCACCGTGGTGTTCGGTATCCCCGGGGACATCCACGCTGCCGCCTGACCAGTTTTCGGTGCGGCGGCCCGCTTTGCGGCGCTTCGGGCGGCTGGCGCTCGATCTGCTGCTGCCGCCACGCTGCGCCGCCTGCGACAACACGGTCGCCGTGCAGGGGCAGCTTTGTGCCGCCTGTTTCGCCGGCACGAACTTCATCAGCGCCCCGTTCTGCGCGCGCTGCGGCGTGCCGTTCGCGTCCGTGGAACAGGGCGGAACGGACCGGCTTTGTCCCGGATGCATCGACCACAAGCCGGTGTTTCGTCAGGCGCGGGCCGCATTGCGCTACGACCAGCAGGCGCGCCGCCTCATCCTGCCCCTGAAACACGGCGACCGGGTGGAACTGGCATCGATCCTGGCGCCGATGATGGTGCGGGCCGGAACGGCGCTGCTGGACCGGGCGGACAGTCTGATACCGGTGCCGCTGCACCGTCGCCGACTGTTCCACCGCAAATACAATCAAGCCGCCGTGCTGGCGTTCGCCGTCGGTCGGCTGTCCGGTCTTGCGGTGCTTCCCGATGCGCTGATCCGAACCCGCCGCACCGAACCCTTGGACGAAAAATCGCCGGAGGAACGGGCGCGCGAGGTGGCCGGGTCGTTCACGGTGCGGGCTTCGCGCGTAAACCAGGTCATCGGCCGCACGATAGTGTTGGTCGATGATGTAATGACCTCCGGCGCGACCGCGAATGCGTGTTCGGCCGCACTGCTGGAAGCGGGGGCGGCGGCGGTGGATGTATTAGTGGCCGCGCGGGTGCCTGATCCGAGGTTGAATTAGCCGAATGGTACGTCCGGCAGACTGTTGCCATCA
>JAYUEJ010000528.1:0-4501 GCA_043739265.1 Rhodopila sp.
TTGCCGGCACGCGCGCGCCCCGCCAAATCCTTCATCTCCCGGCTGATCGTGGAAAGGCCTTTGTGATCCGCATGCCGAATGATCGGCGTGATCAGACCATCCGGGATCGAGACCGCGACGCTGATATCGACGTCGTCGTACAGAACCATCGCGTCATCGGTCCAGCTCGCGTTGATCCCGGGCACTTTTCGCAGGGTCGCCGCCGCCGCCTTGATCACCATGTCGTTGATGGTGACCAGATACGCCCCCGGCGCTTCCTTGGCAGGCGACTTCGCGTTCAACTGCGCCAGCAGCGCGATCATCGCGTCGATCTCGATGTCCATCGACACATAGAATTGCGGGATCGTTGCGCGCGCCTCGGTCAACCGCCTGGCGATCACCTTTCGCATGGAACTATGCGGCACCAACTTGTGCGGCGCGGTGATCACCGGCGCCGGACCCCTGGCCAACGGCGGCGCAACGGCTACAGCGACGGGCGCCCCCGCAACGGCGGCAACCGGTGCGCCGCCAGACCGAGCGGCATCGATATCCGCGCGCACGATACGCCCGTTGGGCCCGCTGCCCCGTAATCCGGACAGATCGATGCCGGCCTGGAGTGCCATCCGGCGGGCCAGCGGCGATGCGAACACCCGCTCGCCCGCCACCGCCGGAGCCGCCGCTTGCGTGGGTTTTGCTGCAACCGCCGGCTCTGGCGCCGCCGCTACCGCCGCCGGCCGGGCCGCCGCCACCGCCGCCACCATTGGCGCACCGCTCGGTACCGCCTCGCCGGGATCCACCATCACCGCGATCGGTGCGTTGACCTTCACGTTGGCGGTGCCGTCCTCGACCAGAATCTTGCCCAGAACGCCTTCATCGACCGCTTCGACCTCCATGGTCGCCTTGTCGGTTTCAATCTCGGCGATCACGTCGCCAGCCTTTATCGTGTCGCCTTCCTTCTTCAACCAGCGGGCAAGCGTGCCCTCGGTCATCGTCGGGCTCAGCGCCGGCATCAGGATGTTGGTTGCCATGGTAAACGCTTTCCCCGCTCAGACGATTTTCTTGACTGCCGCCACGACCCAATCGGGCTGCGGCAGAGCCAGTTTTTCCAGATTGGCGGCGTACGGCAGCGGCACATCCAGCCCATGCACCCGCACCGGCGGCGCATCCAGCCAGTCAAACGCATGCTCGATCACCTGCATCGCGACTTCCGAACCAATCCCGGCGTACGGCCAGCCCTCTTCGATGATCACCAGCCTGCTGGTCTTCTTCACGCTGTCCACCACCGTCGCGGTATCCAGCGGACGCAGACTGCGCAGGTTGATGACCTCGGCCTCGATGCCCTGCTCAGCCAACGTTTCGGCCGCCTTCATCGCCACGCCGACCATCACGCTGAAGGCCACCAAGGTGACGTGCTGTCCGGTGCGCTCGATCTTCGCCTTGCCGATCGGCACGATAAAGTCGTCATCGACCGGACACTCGAACGTCTGGCCGTACAGCATCTCGTTTTCCAGCACGATCACCGGGTTGGGATCGCGGATCGCGGCCCGCAACAGCCCCTTGGCATCCGCCGACGACCAGGGTGAGACGACCTTCAATCCCGGCACATGCGCATACCAGCTCGCATAACACTGCGAATGCTGCGCCCCGACCCGGGACGCCGCGCCATTCGGTCCGCGGAACACGATGGGACAGCCCATTTGGCCGCCAGACATGTACAGCGTCTTCGCCGCCGAGTTGATAATGTGGTCCATCGCCTGCATGGCGAAGTTGAAGGTCATGAACTCGACGATCGGCCGCAGGCCGTTCAGCGCCGCGCCAACCGCCATACCGGTGAAACCGTGTTCGGTGATCGGGGTGTCGATCACCCGCCGCGGCCCGAATTCGTCCAACAGGCCTTGACTAATCTTGTAGGCGCCCTGGTATTGAGCAACCTCCTCGCCAATCAGGAACACATCGCCGTCGCGGCGCATTTCCAGCGCCATCGCATCGCGCAGCGCCTCACGCACCGTGGTCGGTTTGGTCGGTCCCCACTCTTTCTCCGGGGCCGAACTCGCCGCGGCGGGCGCCGAAGCGGCTGTTGCCGCGACCGGAGCCGCGACCGGCGTTGGGGCGGCTTCGGACACATCGTCGCCATTCACACTCAACAGCGCGATCGGCGTGTTCACGGCGACGCCTTCGGTGCCCTCTTCGACCAGGATGCGGGCCAACTTGCCCTCATCGACGGCCTCGACTTCCATCGTCGCCTTGTCGGTCTCGATCTCCGCGACGATGTCGCCGGCGCGTATATCGTCGCCGACGTTTTTCAGCCAGCGGGCCAGCTTGCCCTCGGTCATGGTCGGCGACAGTGCCGGCATTAAAATCTGAGTCGCCATCGCTCAGCCCTCCAACAGAATGTCGGTGTATAATTCGGACAGTTCCGGTTCCGGGCTGCTTTGGGCGAAATCGGCGGCGTCCTGGACGATGGCCTTGATCTCGTCGTCGATCGCCTTGAACACTTTTTCTTCCACATCAAGCGCTTCCAGGCGATGGCGGGCGTTCTCGATGCAGTCGTGCTGACTGCGCATCATCTGGACTTCTTCCCGGGTGCGGTATTTCGCCGGGTCGGACATCGAATGGCCGCGATAGCGGTAGGTCTTCACCTCCAGCAGATACGGTCCCTTGCCGGCCCGGCAGGCCGCCACCGCTTGATCCGCCGCGTCCTTGACCGCCAGCACGTCCATGCCATCGACCTGTAAACCGGGAATCCCCCATGGGGCGCCGTTCTGCGACAGGTCCTGGCTGGCCGAGGCGCGCTCCACCGACGTGCCCATGCCGTATTTGTTGTTCTCGATGATGAAGACGGTCGGCAGCTTCATCAGCGCCGCGATGTTGAAGCTTTCGAACACCTGGCCCTGGTTGGACGCGCCTTCGCCGAAATAGGTCAGCGACACCCGGTCGTTGCCGCGATACTGGTTGCTGAACGCCAGGCCGTTGCCCAGGCTGACCTGGGCGCCGACGATGCCATGGCCGCCGAAAAAGTTTTTCTCCCGGCTGAACATGTGCATCGACCCGCCCTTGCCGCGGGAATACCCGCCCGAACGGCCGGTCAGCTCCGCCATCACGCCGCGCGCTTCCATGCCGCAGGCCAGCATATGTCCGTGATCGCGGTAGGACGTAATGACCTCATCGCCATCGCCGATCGCCAGTTGCATCCCGACGACCACCGCTTCCTGGCCGATATAAAGGTGACAGAAACCGCCGATCAGGCCCATGCCGTAAAGCTGGCCGGCCTTTTCTTCAAACCGGCGGATCAGCAGCATGGTGCGGTACGCTTTCAGCAGCGTGTCCTTGTCCACCGGCTTCTCTTTGGTCTTGCCGCGTTTTTTCGCCTCGGCCGCCTGCGCCATGTCGCCCGTCTCCCGCTTCGGTTGCGATTGCTGCTTGGGTTTCAGTAGCGTCATACCGGCCGGTTCGACAAGAGCGGTGAGTCGGAAAAGGTATGTGGCGCAACGCAATAGTCATCATTAACCGGATTGTGGTTAACTGCTTGCGGCGACGATAGACTGGACGTGGATTTTGGCGCCAGAGTTTCGTTGGGGTCGGTTTGTACGAAAGATTAGTTCGTGGTTGCGGTCATATTCGCAGAAACGTTGCCCAAAGCGCCCGCCGCCGAAACCCGATCGCCCTGATACCGTCCCGTTGACATTGACACATGCGACGTCGTCATGACTGGGCGACGAGCCGGTCTTCGCCGGCAACGGGTCGGTGTCAGCGCGGAGTGGTAAAAGAGTGGCCCGCTTGAGAACCGTTGCGAGGCCACTTTGATGAGCGAATAGAGCATTTTCACCCTGACTGGAAACGCTGAGGCAGCCGAGTGCCATGTCCCAGCCCTGCCATGGGAAGGTGACGAGGCAGAGGTGTCCTTGATGCCGGCTGGCATTTCATCGCTGTTGTCGGTGCCGGTCGCGGCTCATCGTTGAACGCAGAGGTCGCTGAGAACGCAGAGGTCGCTGAGAATAGTATCCGGGGTCTGCCGCCAAAATCACTGAAACCATACGGGCCCTGCGCCCAGCAAACCGTAGTGCCGGACGAGACGATACATCCGCCGATCTATTCCGCGACCTGCATTGGAATTTTTCTCTGCGCCTCTGCGGCCTCTGCGTTAAATGGATCAACCGAAACACCCGCCAGACTTCGCCAATAAGCGCCAGGGCAATCGGGTGAATCGGCAATTCTCGCGGGACGCACCGTTCTGTGCGTGACGACCGGCGGAGGGCGTCACGCTGGACGGGCAGGTTTCGGACGTGTTTTGCAATGAACTTATGAGCGAGCCACCTGGTCTGTATCAGCCTTGATCAATGACGTGCTGCACGAACCCCGCCCGGGCGGGGTGACAAGCGTGGTGTCCCGGCCAAGGGGAACGTGCAAAGGGGAAGCGGGCAAAGGGGAAGCGGGCAAATGGGAAGCGGGCAAATCGCGCGTTCGTTCATTCGTTTTTTAGTTTTAACACGGAGGCAAGCCGGAGGACCACGAAGACCACTGA
>JAYUEJ010000529.1:0-4498 GCA_043739265.1 Rhodopila sp.
CTTGCAGCAGAGCCTCCGCCTGCTGCAAGCGATCGCCGTCACGCTCGCAGATCAACGCCCATCGGCGAAACGGCACCGTTTCCTCCAGCGCCGCCGTGCTCAGCGCCCGGTATCCAGGCGATTCGACCGCGTCGCGCGCGGAAGCGGGCAGGGCGGACACATCCGGCGCCGCCGCCCCGCAATGCGGACAAACCTGAATCCAATCCTGCAAGCTGGAGCGCGCCGGTTCCCCGGGACGCATATCCAGATCGGGTGCGATCTCGGGCCGAGGCGCCCGAAACGCAACATGCGCCGCAGCGCCGCACACGCCACACACTGGTTCGCTCATGATCCCATCTCCGCCCTGATGCCGTCACGCAAACGCTGCATCGCCCGTTCCAGCAGCGGGGCGGATTGGGCGAAACACACCCGCAGCCAGCCTTCCCCCGCCGATCCGAACGCCACGCCCGGTGCGACTGCAACGCCGTGCCGCGTCACCAGTTTCTTCGCCAGATCCAAACTGTCGTGCAGCCCGTCCACCGCCAGGAATGCGTAGAACGCCCCGACCGGCGGCCGGTAGCGCACGCCGTTCAGACCCGCCAGCGCCTGGCCGGCCAGGTCACGCCCGGTGGCGCAATGGGCGCGGAACCGCTCCATCGTCGCGGTGTCGCCGACCGCCGCCACCCCGGCGCGCTGGATAAACGGCGCAACGCCGGAGTGTATTGCCTCCACGATATCGACAACCTGCTCCTGCGCGCCCTCCGGCACCACCAGCCACCCCAGCCGCCAGCCGGTCATCACCCAGGTCTTTGAAAAGCTGTTGCAAACGATGATCCGGTCATCCGGTTCCGCGATATCCAGCATCGACGGCGCCGCCGGACGCCCATCGTAAATCAGCCGCGAATAAACCTCATCCGAGATCACCCAGGCCCCGTGCCGCCGGGCGATGTCGCGGATCGCAAGCAGTTCCGCCTCGGTCGCGGTCCAGCCGGTGGGGTTGCCGGGTGAGTTCAGCACAAACGCGCGCGCCCCATCCATCATCGTATCCAACCGGTCCAGGTCCAGGCGGAAGCCGCCGTCCGGCTGCGCGTCCAGGTCGATCTGTTCGACCACCGCCCCGCGCAGCCGAACCGCATTGGCGATGTTCGGCCAGAGCGGGCCAGGGATCACCACGCGGTGGCCGGCGCGCACCACCGCCGCCATTGCCACGGTGATCGCCGCCATCCCCGACGCCGTAACCTGAATGCGGCTTTCCGTCACCGGCTTGGCATGCAGCCCGCTCAGGTAACCGGACAGCGCCTCTCGCAAAGCCGGCAGCCCGCGCACGTCCGGATACCGGGTCTCGCCATCGCCCAGCGCCTTGATCGCCGCCTCCCGCGCAACCGCGGGGCTCGGTTGGTCCGATTCACCGAAGCACAGAAAATCGACATCCGGCGTGATGAAAGCGAGGCGGGCGACCTCGACGATGCGGGAGCCCGGAATGACGGTCAGGTCCATACCCACCTATATAGGGATTTTCCGCCCGGGTTGGTATGAACGAATCGCCATGAAAACGACGACCACGCGGCTGGCGTGACGGATCGTGTGTTTGAAAGTCCTGCATTCAACGCGGAAGAGAATTTGAGTCCAGAGCACTCAATCGGCCTCTCTCTCCGCCACCACCCGAAAACATACGCCGGGTCAGCGCCGCTTGGTGCCCTCATCCGCGCGCATCCGCGGTTAATGCGACCGTTGCAACGCCCGGTACCAGCAACCAGGAGCCCCCGCGCCGATCAAGCCCCGAGGCATCAACCGCGCCGTGATTCCCGCCGCAAATGCCGTTGGATGTAGAGCAGCAAGGACAATGCCCCGATCGTCGCCACGATCCCGCCGGCCACCGGGATCACGATGTCAGGCCCCCAAAAGCCGATCTCGCTTCGCACCTTGTGCAGCGAATCGATCTCCATCGCGCCGGCCAGGCCGTTCGGAGCCCGCCGGTCGGTTGGTACGGCATCGCCGTAGGCCTTGCCTGGACGAAAATAAAGCCCAAGCCGGAAAGCATCGGCCATGCGACCGATCTCCCCGGCCTTCTGCACGCTGGTGACGATCGTCAGGTGGACGTATCCTTCCCGGCCGAAACCAATCGCGTGATAGGTGAATTCTCCGTCGGACTCCCGCGCCGCGGTCTTCGGCAGGATCAGTGCCGCCCAGGTTAGCTGGTGCGTTTCTGGATCGTACCGCGGCGGCTGGACCCATTGCCGAGCCTCCCGTTCCTGCAGATTGTGCGTCAGCCGTTCGGCATTGCCGCGCAGCACCGTGTCGTTCAGGCTGGCCAGCATGTCCTCTGGCGTCCACGCCAGCGCCGCATCGGAATCGATAAATCCGCTTGGTATGAAACGAATAATGCCGGCGGCTTCCATGCCCTCCGACCCCAACAACAGCCCCTTGAAGTCGGACGGGACGGGGCGTGCCATCACGGTCAGAAGTCTGGCCGCCTGCGCCTCGGGCACGATCACCAGGCCGTCCGACAGCCGGGCGGTTGCCTGATCGTCGATATCCGCCCGCGCCGGCGCGCCGATCGACTGGCGCAGTACTTCTAAAAAAACCTGATCCGGCGTTTCAAGGATGGCGGGCAGCGCGGTCTTGTCGTCCGAACCAATCCCCGGGGAGGCAGCCAGCGCGCCAGCACCGACCAAGGCGGACAACAGCATCACCAAAACGAACCGGAACAAGATTGGTTTCCTTAGCGTCAAGCGGATCAAGGCCGAAGCAGCAGGCAAGGCGGCGTTGCTGACACGCCAGTAGCGCGACAGCCAGCCGCGGAACATTATAGAGCAGCCGGGAATGGTCTGTCATCGGACTTATTCGCCCAACGCAGGGCAATCGCATTTGAAGTGTCGCCGATTGCGGACGTTGCGACCGCGGAGTCGGTGTAACGGGTCGTGTGTTTGCAAGGCGCGCAGGCGCAATGATAAGCGCTCATGAACGCATATCGGCCTTTCTCCAACGGGATGCTTACGCCGAGTAAGCGCGCCAGCCTGGCTTTATCCGCGATCATCAGCGTTCATCCGCGGTAGATGCGTCCGTTTATACGCCCGATGCCGCAGGCCAGGAGGCCCCAGCACAGCGAAACAACCTCCCGCTCAAAAACCGAACCACCGCCGCTCCCGCCGAGGTGCAAGCTGCCAATCGATAGCAGCATTCATCGGCGGATAAATATTTCTTTCCTCGAACGGCCGAACCAAGATCGTTGCGGGTCAAGCACCGGACCCGCCGCCCTCCAGAATGGGAGTCATATACGCCAATCGTTTCCAGGTACGCAACCAAACCGCGGCACACAACGCAGCCCCGATCAGCACCGGTATCCGCAACCCCAGGAACTCCGACGCGATCCCATACGCCAGTGCCCCCATCGCCGGCGCCGCTCGGGTAATCATCCCCCAGGTGCTAAGGACCCGGCCGATCATCCCCGGCGCGGCCGAATTCTGCAGCAACGTCTGGCACGAAATCCCATGCATCGTGGTCGCCGCGCCGATCGCGGCGATACACACCACGCCGATGGCAAACACATGCGTGGCGGCAAACCCGGCGGTGGCGAGCGCCAGGATCAGCCCGCAACCGACCGCGATGCGGGTAAGCCCGGTCATCCGTCCGCGCACAGCGACGCACAATCCGCCGATCAACGCGGCGCAGCCCATCGTGCTGGCCAGGGTCGCCAAACCCTCGGCGCCACGGCCGAACTGGACGGCGACATAGGGCGGCAGCATTTCGGGCACCGAACGCAACGTCATCCCGACCACGGCGGCGAACAGCATCAGCGGGCCGATGCCCCGATGTCGCGTGACATACCGGATGCCGTCCAGGGCGTCATGCATGACGCTGAACCCGGACGGCTTGCCGCGCCGCACTGATGGGTCCAACCGCAGCATGTGCATCGTCAGGCTGGCATACAGAAACGCCAATCCGTTCACCACGATCGACGGCACCACCCCCCAGACCGCGATCATCGGGCCGGAGATCGCCGGTCCAACAAACCGCGCGGCGTTATACGTCAATGAATTCAGCGCCACCGCCCCCGGCAGGTGCGACCGAGGCACCAGTCCGGGAATCAGGCATTGCCGCGCCGGCTGAGCAAACGTCTCCGCCGCGCCGTTGCAAAGCGTCAGGAACGCCATGTACTCGATCCGGATCAGCCCGGTCACGATCAGCGTCACCAGGATCGCCGCTTGCGCCACCGTGACGAACTGGCTCGCCATGGTCAGCCGCACCCGGTCCATCCGATCCGCCACCGCCCCCGCGATGGGGGAGATCACCACCGACGGCGCCAGGTTGCAAAAAGCGATGATGGCGACCCACAGCGCCGAGTGCGTCAGCTCCCACGCCAGCCAGTCGGTGGCGATGCGCTGGATCCACGACCCGGTCCAGCAGACGATGCTGCCGGAATAGAAGATGCGGGCGTTGCGCTGCGCCAGAACCCCACCGATCGCCGACAGGCTGGCCATGCCGGCCTAACGGACAGCGGGCGGGGACGGTGGGCTGC
>JAYUEJ010000530.1:0-13430 GCA_043739265.1 Rhodopila sp.
AGCACCAGCGCCAGTTTCATCAGTTCCGAGGGTTGCAATTGCAGGCCGCCGATGTCCAGCCAGCGCTGGGCGCCCTTGCCGACATGCCCCATGCGCAGCACCAGCCCCAGCAGGACCACGCCGCCCAGCCAGGCCGGCCACGCGAGCCTGGCGATCACCCTGATATCGATCAGCCCGATCGCCAGCATAATGACCAGCCCCATTGCGAACCGCATGGCATGACGTGTCGCATACGGTTCGGGTGCGCCGCCGGCCGCACTGTAAAGCGCGACGTAGCCGACCCCGGCCAGGCAACACAGCAGGATCACATACAGCCAGTTGACGTGCAGTATCTTGGCCACTAGGCCGAACGAAGGCTCACGCCAAAGACGGCGGTCCATCACAATCTGGCCTCCGCGACCTGTGCCGGCGGCGCCGCGGAACGATTGGCCGGGTCGCGGCGCAACACCTCCGTCATGATCTGCCGAGCCATCGGCGCCGCCGCGGCGGCACCCGCATTGCCATGCTCGATCACCACCGCCAGGGCATAGCGCGGCGCGTCATAGGGGGCGTAAGCGACGAAAAGCGCGTGCGGCCGGTATTCCCAGGGCAGCTTCTGGCTGTCGAAATGCCCGCTTTCCCGCAATTCGCGCGACACCCGCCGCACCTGGGCAGACCCGGTCTTGCCCGCCATCTGCGCCTGCGGATCGGCCAGCCGCGCCAACGGAGCCGTGCCGCCTGGCTCGTTTACCACCGCCCACATCCCTTCGCGTACGGTTTGCAGCAGTTTGTCGGACAGCCCCAGCACCGGCCAGTCGTCCGCTTCGCTGCCCGGCTGCAGCGCCCCGGCCAGCTTGCGGGTCAGATGCGGCTGCACCAACCGCCCGCTGGCGATGCGCGAGGCGTAAGTCGCGAGTTGCAACGGCGTCACCTGGACGAACCCCTGGCCGATGCCGCTGACGATCGTGTCGCCGACGTTCCAGGCATGCCCATTGCCGATCCGCCATTCCCGCGTCGGGATCAGGCCGGAACGCTGGCCGGGAAGATCCAGCTCCAGTTCGACTCCCAGACCCAGCCGGTTTGACATCGCCGCGATATGGTCGATGCCGGTGCGCCGGGCCACCTCGTAAAAATAGACGTCGCAACTGTTTTTCAGGCCGCCCCGCAGATCCTGCATGCCGTGGCCGCCCTTGCGCCAGCAATGGAACCGCGTATCGCCCAGATCCAGAAATCCCGGACAGCCGATCCGGTCGCCGGGCGTGATCGCCTTGGCCTCCAGCCCCGCCAGCGCCACCGCCATCTTGAACGTGGACCCCGGCGCATACAGCCCGGACGTCGCCTTGTTGATCAACGGCGTGCGCCGGTCCTTGGTCCATTCCAGCCACTGCGCCTGCGACACGCCGGAGTTGAACACCGACGGATCGAACGACGGGTTGGTGGCCATCGCCAGCACCTCGCCATTGCGGCAATCCATCACCACCGCACTGGCACTCTCATCCCCCAGCGTCGTCAGCACCGCCTGTTGCAGGCCGGCATCCAGGGTCAGCCCGACATCTTCGCCCGACAGGCCTTCCTGGCGGTCCAGTTCGCGGATCACCCGGCCGACCGCGTTGACCTCCAACTGCACCGAACCCGCGCGGCCGCGCAGCCCCAGGTCGTGGAACTTTTCCATGCCCGCCCGCCCGATCCGCAGGCCTGGCAAGCCCAGCAGCGGATCGTTGGCGACATCCGCTTCGTTGGGGGGGGCCACATAACCGACGATGTGGGCCAGGTGACGACCAAACGGGTAATGCCGCGTGGTGCCCGCATCGACCACGATGCCGGGCAAATCCGGCGCGTTGACCTCGATCGCCGCCATTTCCTCCCAGGTCAGGAACTCGCGGATCAGCACCGGGATGAATTTGCGCTTGCGGTGCAGTTCCCGCTCGATCCGCGCCCGTTCGTACTCGCCCAGCGGCAGCAGCGCCGAGAACGCATCCAGCGTCGCCCCCACATTCCCCACCTGCTCGGCAATCAGCACGGCGCGCCAGTTGGTGCTGCTGCCGGCGACCACAACCCCGAACCGGTCCAGAACCCGCCCGCGCGGCGGCGCGATCATCCGCGCACTGATGCGATTCTCGTCGGCCAAAGTCGTGTAGCGCGCGCCCTCGCGCACCTGCACCTGATACAAACGAGCTCCCAGCGTGCCCAGTATGGCAAGCTGCCCGCCCATCATCAGCAGGGCACGACGGGTGAACGCGCTGGTCCGCTCGATGTCCCGTTTCATCGTGGCTTACGTTTCATGAGGGGGCACGTTGCATGCTCAGGCATGATCCGGATTGGCGATCGAGCGATGCGCCCCCGCGAACGGCACGGCCAGCACCGGAAAGATGGCGATCGTCACGACGCCGATGAAAATCGCCGGATACGGCGACAACAGACGCAGCGTCAGCAGCATGACCAGCAGCCAGATCACCAGCGATGCCGCGGCCGCCACACCGGCAAAGACGAACCAGATCGACGCGAATCCCCGCTGGGACAGGTCCCGGCCAAGGACCAGAGCCACGCCATGCACCGCCAGCAGGGTGAACACCCCAACCCCCAGCGGCAGATAGCCCAGCAGGTCCATCAGCAAACCGAGCAGGAAGACGATCGGCGGCGGCAATGCGTCAGGCCGGAACACCGACCAGAACCAGACGCAGCACAATGCCACAGCCGGCAGCAGCGCCGCCTGTTCGGGAATATCCATTGGGGCTCGGGTCAACAGCATCAACAGGATGGTGATGGTGGTCGGAAAGCCGATCCTCGCGGCGATATCCAGGCGCCGCCCAACGCTTTGGCGTGGCCGGATCCCCGGACGCCGATCGATATGGGCCATCAGTGACGGCCGGGTGTTGGCCGCTCCGGCGCGATCACGCCATTCAGGCCGTAGTCGAAAATCCGCACCATTTCCAGCTTCTGCAGCAGCGCCGCCGGCTCGACTTCGGGGGCGCCGCTGGCGGTGTAATGCACGCTGCCGATCGGCAGGTTGGCCGGGAAGGCATTCGCCTCCGCGCTGGTGACGATCCGCTCGCCCTCACGGGGCACGATGCCCTCCGGCCAGTATTGCAGCCGAGGCCGGGGTCCGTTGGTCCCCACCAGGATCGCATGCGCGCGGGAGGTTTCCAGGATCACCGGTATCCGGCTGTTGAGGTCGGTGATCAGCAGCACCCGCGCGGTGCGAGACCCGACTTCGGTGATCCGCCCGATCAGCCCGCGCTCATCCACCGCGATCTCACCCTTGCGGATGCCATGGTTCGGACCGACCGACAGCAGCACCGCCTTGGCATAGACACCGCCGGCGTCGGCGACGACCCGCGCCGTGACGAACGACGCATCGGGATCGGGTATCCAGGCAAGGCTGGCCTTGAGGCGCTGGTTTTCAGTGTCCAACGCCAGCGCGATCGACTGCCAGCGGCGCAGCTTCTCGTTCTCCGCGCGCAGCCGGGCATTGTCTTCCCGCATGTCCCACAGGGTGAATATCTCGGTCGTTGTGGCGTGAATCCGGCCGAGCGGGTTTGCCAGCATGGCGTAGATCGGCGCCAACCCGTCCGCCAGCGCGATCCGCGCCCGGTCCGCCAGCAGCGTATCCGCCTTGCCCAGCAGCATAATGCCGAACGACACGACGATCAGCACCGGCAGTGTCAACCGGGCCAATGCCTGCCGAGCCTGGATCGAAAGCCGGATCATGCGGATCCTTTAACGAGAGTGTATGCGATCGCGTCTGTCGCCACGGCCCCTGGTGTCATGGTGCCGCGTGTCCGGGCCAGCCCGGTCGTTGGATATACCGGTCGTAGGATATGCCGGTCGTCGGATGTCCGGTCGTAGGATATGCCGGTCGCCGGATATGCCGGTCGCGGTGCTAATACATGCTCGTCAGCACGTTGCTCAATCGTTTTCTTTCCTCCAACGCGCGTCCGGTCCCCAAAGCCACGCATTGCAGCGGATTTTCCGCGATGACCACCGCCAGACCCGTTGCGTTGCGCAGCACCTCGTCCAGGCGATACAGCAGCGCCCCGCCGCCGGTCAGCACGATACCCTTATCGACGATGTCGGCGGCGAGTTCGGGCGGGGTGTTCTCCAGCGCCACCTTGACCGCTTCGACGATGGCGGAAACCGGCTCCGCCAGGCTGTCGGCGATTTCGCGCTGGCTGACCAGGATCTCCCGCGGCACGCCGTTCATCAGATCCCGGCCACGCACTTCGCGATAGGGCCCTTCTTCACCGTTATCGAGCGACGCCGCGGCCCCGATATCCATCTTGATCCGTTCGGCGGAGGTTTCCCCGATCAGCAGGTTATGGTGGCGGCGGATGTAGCTGATGATCGCCTCATCCATCTTGTCGCCGCCAACCCGAACGCTGCGTGCATAGACGATGCCGCCCAGGGAAATCACCGCGACCTCGGTCGTGCCGCCGCCGATATCGACGATCATCGACCCGGATGGTTCGGTTACCGGCAGGCCGGCGCCGATCGCGGCGGCCATGGGTTCCTCGATCAACTGCACCCGGCGGGCGCCGGCGCTCTCGGCACTTTCTTGAATGGCGCGGCGTTCCACGGCGGTGGAGCCGGACGGCACGCAGACGATGATCAGCGGCGAGGCGAACCGGCGACGGTTATGCACCTTGCGGATGAAGTGCTTGATCATCTCCTCGGCGACCTCGAAATCCGCGATCACGCCGTCGCGCAGTGGCCGGCTCGCGGTAATGTAACCAGGTGTGCGGCCGAGCATCAGCTTGGCTTCCTCACCGACCGCTACCACCTGTTTCTTGCCGCGCACATCGGCAATGGCGACGACACTTGGCTCCGCCAGAACGATGCCGCGGCCTTTGACATAAACCAACGTGTTGGCGGTGCCGAGATCGATGGCCATGTCGGCCGACATGAAGCCGAGCAACCGGGAGAACATCCAGTGAACCTTTGCCGAGAAAGCCAGGGGGAGGACAGGGGGAGGAGATCAGGGAGGAGATCAGAGGGGAGGACAGAAGGCGGTCGGCTTACCCCCCACAGGTCCGCTTCACAAGGGCTTGTTGACGATCGTTTGATCACTTGCCGTGCAGTCACCTCATTTTAGTCGGGAAATCAGACGTTGGCATCCCAAAGTCTTGCAGATGCTCAATGGAGGAAACCATGCGGACAACTTCTTTCGTTCTGCTCTTTGCCGCGGCGCTCGGGTTGATCGGGTGCGGCAGCTCACCGGGAACCCGAGCGGTGACCGGCGGATTGCTGGGCGCCGGAGCCGGGGCCGGTGTCGCGGCGATAACCGGAGGCAAGCCAGCCACGGGCGCTCTGATCGGCGGCGGCATTGGCGCGGTGGGCGGCGCGGTGACCCATTAGCGCCTGTTCACACGGGTTGGAATCGTCTCGGAGCCGGCGCCGAAGGCATCGATTGATTCTCTGTAACATTCCAGGATATCGAGTGGATTGCACCGGCTTGTCCCAAAGAGGAGCTTCCCGGAAATGCAGTATAGGCATGAGTATTTCGGTCAGTGTGCATTCCTGCCTTAACGATAACGGAAGATTGCGTTGTCGATATTAAGCCGCTGGCCTATGCTATCGTCCGACGGATGTATGAGACGTCGGATGCTTTGTTCCGCCGTTAGCGGAGCCATGATGGAGTGACTGGAAAAGGTGCGTTGAGAAGGTCGAGATTCTGGTGCCAGGCATAAAAGCGCTTTTCGTTACCAGTGAGTTCGCCGGCCTCGCCAAGGCCGGAGGGCTCGGGGACGTTTCAGCCGGACTGCCGCTGGCGCTGCGGCAGCGCGGGATCGACGTTCGAATCCTGCTGCCGGCCTATCGGGAGGTCATCGCCAAACTTCCGCATGTCAAATGGGTGAGCGATCTGCCGGGGCGATGCGGGATCCCTCCGGCTCGGCTGGGACACGTCCGTTTGCCTGATGGCGTGATGCTGTATTTGGTCGCCTCGGCCGCGCTGTTCGACCGACCCGGATCACCGTACTGCACGCCAGACGGGGCGGATTGGCAGGATAATGATTTACGGTTCGCGCGGCTTTCGCTGGCTGCCGCCGATCTGGCGGCGGGCCGCCCGGGGTTGGAGTGGACGCCGGATATCGTGCATGTCAACGATTGGCCGGGCGGCCTGACTCCGGCGTACATGCGCTGGGATGGCACGCATGTTCCCACCGTGCTGACGATCCATAACATCGCCTATCAGGGCAATTTCGACGCCGGCCAGCGTCACGGTCTGGCCATTCCGGATGCCGCATTCGACATCAACGGCGTGGAGTTTCACGGCCGTGTGTCGTTCCTGAAGGCAGGCGCCTTCTATGCCAGCCATGTGACGACGGTCAGTCCAACCTATGCGACTGAAATCACGACGGAAAGCCAAGGCGCCGGGTTGCATGGACTGATGCGCGAACGGGCATCGAACGGCCAGTTGTCGGGGATCGTCAACGGGATCGACGAAAGCTGGGACCCGAGCCGCGACCCCCATCTGCCGCACCACTTCGATGCGGATAACCTGGACGGCAAGCAGGCGAATGCGGATCTGGTGCGAACCGGGCTTTGCCTCCGCCCGTCGGACGGGCCGTTGTTCGGCATCGTGTCGCGGCTGGTGCATCAGAAGGGCCTCGATTTCGTGGCCGCGGCAGCCAACGACATCGTGGAGAACGGCGGCCAGATCGCCATCCTGGGGCTGGGCGATCCGGAGATCGAGCAAATGCTCAGCCGCACCTCGCGCCGCCATCGTGACGATATCGGCGTGCTGATCGGCTTCAACGAGCCGATGGCCCGCCGCATCGTCGCCGGCAGCGACTTCACTTTGATGCCGTCTCGCTTTGAGCCGTGCGGCCTGACCCAGATGCAGGCCCAGCGGTACGGTGCCCTGCCGATCGCGCATGCCACGGGCGGCCTGACGGATACCATCGACGACGGCATGACCGGGTTTCTGTTTTCGGCGTTGACGCCCGAAGGTCTGATGACGGCCTGCCACCGCGCTTTCGATGCCTACGCGGATAAAGCCCAACTCCACGCCATGCGGCGTGCGGCCATGGGCCGCTGTTTCGGCTGGTCCAGTGCGGCGGCGGAGTATGAGGCCCTGTATCGGCGATTGATCGGGCCTCGCGCGGCGTCGATCCGGCCGTACCCACGCGCGGTGCGGCGGATGGCCGCAACCCCGGTTGCCGGCGCGCTGGCGGTCATGCCGCTGGAGTCGGCTGCGTAAGGCGGTGCCCGCGAACGATTGGCCCAATGGTGCGCCGGGATGCCAATTTGGTGGACCATGGCGCCAGGAACGCGTGATCCAGTACGTTGCTTTGGCAATCATGCGGTGCTTAAGCAATCCAGCAGCAAGGGAGTCTCTCGCGAACGAAAAGTGTTTTTTACCAACCCGGGCTGACATTGACTTGTTGCCGGCGCTATATTTTTTATGTCGGGACTTGATTCGGGTACCCGTTGTACCTCGATAAATCGTTATTTATCAGTGATTTGATTTGGCACGGATCGCCGGGTTGTAGCCCGTCCACGACGTCGTCGGAGGTGTCAATGTCAACAAGGGTTGGTAACAGGGCAACCGGGTGAATAAACAAAGTTGTAACGCCAAGATCGCCAAGGCCGCCAAAACGCCAAGAAGAACGCCAGGAAGGGACGATTGAAGCCGGCCATGCCCGGGTGTTCGACGGTGAACTCGGTAGAGTCGTTCTTAATGCAAACTGGCATTTCATCGCTGTCGCCGGTGCTGCCCACAGCTTCGGGTTCAATACAGAATTCGCCGAGAAAGCAGAGATCGCCGAGACTATCGTCGGGTATTTGCCGCCAAACATCACTGAAACCGTACGGTCTCGGCCTTGAGTACGCCGTGCTGCCGGCCGCGACGACACTTCGGCCGGTCTGTTCCGGGACATGCACTGGGACTTTTCTCTGCGATCTCGGCATCTCTGCGACCTCTGCGTTGAAAGGATCAGACCGAACACCCGCCAGACCATAAGCGCTGTGTCAGGCCGACTGGAAATACAAGTCGTGCGGAGAGATGTTGATCCGTTTCGAAAGGCCCCTTGATTCCAGTCAGGGTGAAAATTCTCTTGCAATCCATATAAGAACAAAGTATATTTCCAGTCAATGTGCGTAACCTGGGGTGCGTAACCTGGGGTGCGTGATCTGGGGTGATCGGTACAATCATGGTATTGCTGTCCGGCGTCTTGCCATTTTTCTGTAGAGTGGGTGTTAGGCCAGGAATTTTTTTGCACGGAGACAGCGCGAGGGCCGCGAAGGGCCACGGAGAAACCGCCGCCTTCGACGCGATGCCGCCGCCGTTGGTGCCACCAACGGCGGTGCCACCAACGGCGGTGCCACCACGGCGGCGGTATAAAATGCTTTTGGCAGCCTTGGATCGCTGTGCCAGGCGCCCGGACTGGTGTCGCCCGGATCTCGGACGTTCAAAATGGCATCCGTTTTGATCGGAGGCGTTGCCAAATGCCGGGTCAACCGATGCGGCCGGGTTTGCGCGGGTTTCGTCGTTCACCCGGACAAGGCCGAGCGGGGCGCAGAGTCTGCCGGCGGAACGCGAACCGGAACCGTGCGGTGGGTGCAGAGTCGGCTGTCGAAGCTCTGCCTGTGCGGCGATGCCCGTTAGCCCATCGCACCCCTAAAACTCCGCTCTCGCCACACACGCCGAATCAGCTTATCAAGCGCCCACAAACGCGCCCCATGACGCCACACGGCGCCAATCGGACGCGACCAACGGCCAACACGCACGCAACGGATTGAGCAAAGCTTGAGCGACACACCTGACCAGCCTCTGGAGCCGATCGGCCCCTACGGCGACATGCAGCCGGTAACCCTGGAAGAGGAGATGCGCCGCTCCTACCTCGATTACGCCATGAGCGTGATCGTGTCGCGCGCGCTGCCGGACGCCCGCGACGGGCTGAAGCCGGTGCATCGGCGCATCCTGTATGGCATGCACGAGGCGGGCTACACGCCGGACAAGGCGTATCGCAAATCCGCCCGCGTGGTTGGCGACGTGATGGGTAAATATCACCCGCACGGCGACAGTTCTATCTATGACGCCATGGTTCGCATGGCGCAGAGCTTCTCCATGCGCCTGCCTTTGATCGACGGTCAGGGCAATTTCGGTTCGGTCGATGGCGATAACCCGGCGGCGATGCGCTACACCGAGGTCCGTCTGGCCAAGGCGGCGGCGCTGCTGCTGGAGGATATCGACAAGGACACCGTCAACTTCCAGCCCAATTACGACGAATCCGAACACGAACCGCTGGTGCTGCCGGCGAAATTCCCCAACCTGCTGATCAACGGCGCCAACGGCATCGCGGTCGGCATGGCGACCAACATCCCGCCGCACAACCCCGGCGAGATCATCGACGCCACGTTGGCTTTGATCGCCGACCCGGACATTTCCCTCGAAGACCTGATGAAGATCGTTCCCGGCCCGGATTTCCCGACCGGCGGCATCATCATCGGCCGCTCCGGCGTGCGTCAGGCGTTCGAGACCGGCCGCGACAGCATCATTATCCGCGCCAAAACCGAATTCGAGGAGATAAGGAAAGACCGGCAGGCGATCATCGTCACCGAAATTCCCTATCAGGTGAACAGGAAGACCCTGATCGAGAAAATCGCCGAACTGGTGCGCGGCAAGGTCATCGAAGGCATCGGCGAGATGCGCGACGAAAGCGATCGCTCCGGCATGCGCATCGTGATGGAACTTAAGCGCGACGCCACCCCGGAAGTGGTGCTGAACCAACTGTTCCGCTTCACCCAGTTGCAGACCAGTTTCGGCATCAACATCCTGGCGCTGGACGATGGCCAGCCGAAGCAGATGGGCGTCCGCGAGTGCCTGATGTGCTTCATCCGGTTCCGCGAGGACGTCATCCTCCGCCGCGCTCGGTTTGAACTCGGCAAGGCGCGGGACCGCGCGCATAACCTCGTCGGGCTGGCGATCGCCGTCGCCAACATCGATGAAGTGATAAAGCTGATCCGCGCCAGCCCCGATGCCGCCGCCGCCCGCGTGGCGCTGATGGGGCGGGACTGGCCGTCGCAGGATATCGGCGCGTTGCTGGCCCTGATCGACGAACCCGGCAACGTCATCGCCGAAGACGGCACCGTCCGCCTGACGGAAGAACAGGCCCGCGGCATCCTGGAACTGCGCCTGCAGCGCCTGACCGGGCTGGAACGCGAGAAAATCCAGGCCGAGATGACCGACGTCGCCGGCAAGATCCGCGAACTGCTGGAAATCCTCGGCTCGCGCATCCGCCGCAGGGAGGTGATGACCGAGGAACTCGCCGACGCCCGCCGCGAAATCGCCAGCCCGCGCAAGACCGACATCGCCGATTATGTCAGCGACCAGGACGACGAAAGTCTGATCGAGCCCGGCCAGATGGTGGTCACCATCACCCGCGACGGCTTCATCAAGCGCACCACGCTGGAGACATTCCGCGCCCAGAATCGCGGCGGACGCGGGCGGAGCGGTGCGGGAACCCGCGGCGACGACATCGTCACCCGCAGCTTCAACGGCCATACGCACCAGTGGGTGCTGTTCTTCTCGTCCGGCGGCAAGGCATTCCGGGTGAAAGTCTGGAAACTGCCGGAAGCCGGCCCGACCGCGAAGGGCCGAGCGCTGGTGAATTTGCTGCCGGAACTGGGGTCGGACACGATTACCACGGTGCTGCCGCTGCCACAGGACGAAACGCTGTGGGAAAGCCTGCACCTTGTGTTCGCCACCGCGTCCGGCAACGTCCGGCGCAACCGGCTATCGGACTTCAAGAACGTCCGCGCCGCCGGCCTGATCGCGATGAAGCTGGATGAGGGCGATCACCTGATCGGCGTCGCCACCTGCCGGGAAGGCGACGACGTGCTGCTGGCGTCCCGCAAAGGCCGCTGCATCCGGTTCCAGTTGACCGACGATCAGGTGCGAGTGTTCGCCGGGCGTGACAGCTCCGGCGTGCGCGGCATCAGGCTTCAGTCGAAGGATGAGGTCATCAGCCTGTCGGTGCTGCGCCACATGCAGGCGTCACCGGAGGAGCGGATCGCCTACCTGAAGCTGGCCAACGCCAAGCGGCGCGGCAACGGCGAAACCGAGGCGGAAGCCCCGGCATCAGACACGCCGGTCGCGGTAGAAGCGGAAGAATACGTTGAGGACGTGACGCTGTCGGCGGAGCGTTTCGCCGACATGGAAAACGGCGAGGAAATGCTGCTGACCGTGACCGACATGGGCTTCGGCAAGCGCACATCCGCCTACGAATACCGGGTGACCGGACGCGGCGGCCAGGGCATCGGCAACATCACATTGGCGCCACGCAACGGCAAGACCGTGGTGGCGACCTTCCCAGTGCGCCAGGGTGACGACATGATGATGGTCACCGACGCCGGGCGGCTGATCCGCGTGCCGGTCGATCAGGCCCGCATCACCGGCCGTCAGGCGATGGGCGTGACGTTGTTCCGGGTCGATAAGGGCGAGCATGTGACCAGCGTCTTCACCGTGCTGGAAGAAGAAACCGAGGAAACCGAGGAAACCGGTGCCGCCGATGGCGCCAGTCTCGACAGTGGTTTGCCGGAAAACGGCGGTCTCAATGACGGCGATTCCGGCGAAAGCCCGGACGACAAGCCTGTCCCCGAGGAAGGAAGCGATGGCTGACAAGGACGCTCACTATCCACGCCGGATAGGGCTCTATCCGGGGACGTTCGATCCCATCACCAACGGTCATCTCGACGTGATCGCTCGCGCCGCGAGGCTGCTGGACAGGTTGGTGGTCGGGGTGGCGATCAACACCGGCAAAGGCCCGCTGTTCACCCTGGAAGAACGGGTCGAGCTGGTGCGGGCCGAAATCCAGTCGATCGCTACACGCAACGGAATGGTCATCGAAGTCGTCCCCTTCGACACCCTCCTGATCGATTTTGCCCGCAAGCTCGGTGCCTCCCTGATCATCCGCGGATTGCGCGCGGTGTCTGATTTCGACTACGAATTTCAGATGGCCGGCATGAATTATCGGATGGCGCCGGATATCGAGACGGTGTTCCTGATGGCCAGCGAGACCCACCAGTTCATCTCCTCCCGCCTCGTTAAGGAAGTCGCCCGGATGGGCGGCGATTTCGTCTCGTTCGTGCCCAGTTTGACGCATGAACGTATGCTGACGCGCATCCGGGGCTGAACCGACCCAGCCGGTCAATCTGTCCCAACTCGTATTGCCATCTGTCCCATCTCGTAATGAAGGAGGGCGTCATGCATCGCCGCACCCTGATCGCATCCAGTCTGTTGCTTTCCGCCGCCGCCGCACCGGCTTTCGCGCAAACCGCCGACCTTGAAAACACGCTGTACATCGACCTGAAGCAGGGCCGGGTCGAGATCAAGATGCTGCCGGACGTGGCCCCCGGGCATGTCGCGCGGATCAAGAAGCTGGCGCGGGAGGGGTTTTACGACGGCACGCCGTTCCACCGCGTCATCGAAGGCTTCATGGCGCAGGGCGGCGATCCAACCGGCACCGGCACCAGCGGCAGCAAGCTGCCCAACCTGCCGCCGGAGTTCAGCCAACGCCACTTCGTGCGCGGCGTGTGCGGCATGGCACGATCCTCGGCACCCGACAGCGCCAACAGCCAGTTCTTCATCATGTTCGCCCCCGCACCCTCCCTGGACGGGCAATACACGGTCTGGGGCATGGTCACGCGCGGCATGGAAAACGTCGATGCCATCAAGCGCGGCGCCCCTGGCAGCGGGACGGTGAACGATCCGGACCGAATCGTGCATATGCGCGTCGCGGCGGACGTGAAGTAGCATATGCGCGTCGCAGCGGACGTGAAGTAGGCGTTTGCCACCCGTCATGGATAGGCGGGTCCGAACCACTCATAGCGGCGGAGCGCCGGAACGCGTTCCCCGAACCAACCGACCCAAGACAGTTTTCACGAACCGGAGACAATCGACATGAGCGACTCGAAGCCGACCCTCGATCCCGAAAACACGCTGCACCTCGAGCTGAAGCAGGGCAGGGTGGTGATCCAGCTTTTCCCCGACACCGCGCCGATGCATGTGACACAGATAAAAACCCTGGTGCGCAAGGGCTTCTACGACGGCACCGTGTTCCACCGCGTCATCGAGGGCTTCATGGCGCAGGGCGGCGATCCGACCGGCACCGGCACCGGCGGCAGCGATCTGGAGAACATCCGGTCCGAATTTTCCGACAAGGCGAAATTCCTGCGCGGCACCTGCGGCATGGCTCGCTCACAAAGCCCGCACAGCGCCAACAGCCAGTTCTTCATCATGTTCGACGCGGCGGCACATTTGAACGGCCAGTACACCGTCTGGGGCCAGGTTGTGGAGGGTATGGAGCTGGTTGATCAGCTCAAGCGCGGCAGCGGCGGTGGCGGCACGGTGTCCAACCCGGACAAGATCGTGAAATTCTCGGTGGCCGCCGACGCGACATAGACTGGCTCCAGACGGAGTCTGCTGCCCATCTCCGTCATGGCCTGGCCAG
>JAYUEJ010000531.1:0-13382 GCA_043739265.1 Rhodopila sp.
CTCGCCCCTCCGGCCCTGGCGCCCGGCCGCTTGCCGGTCTGCGGGTGCTCGACCTCGGATGGGTCTGGTCGGCGCCGCAGGTCAGCAGCATCCTCGCCCAGTTCGGGGCGGAGGTGATCAAGGTCGAGCATTCAAAGCGGCTCGACAACGCGCGGATGTCCGGCCTGGTTTTCAAGGACGGGGTCAAGGTGGAGGGATCCTCCACCGAGATGTCCCCCATGTTCCACCAGATCAACCAGGGCAAGCTCGGTATTACGCTCAACATGAAGCAGCCGGCGGGGATCGATCTGGTGCGCCGGCTGGTGGCGCGGAGCGACCTCGTGGTCGAGAATATGTCCGCCGGGACGATGGAGCGCACCGGGCTGGGGTTCGATGTGCTGCGCGGTATCAACCCGCGCATCATCGTGGTGTCGATGTCCGGCGCCGGCCAGTTCGGGCCGTTGTCGGACATGCGGACCTATGCCCCGACCATGTCGAGCTTCGCCGGGCTGGAGACGCTGGTCGGCTACGATGGCGAGCGCCCGATGGGCGCGCTGAATTTCGCGCTGGGCGACCCGAACGCGGCTGCTCACGCGCTTGTCGCGGTCGCCGCGGCCCTGGTTCGGCGGGAGGCAGAGGGCGCCGGCTGCTACATCGACCTGTCGCAGACCGAGGCTCTGCTGAGCACGATGGCGCCCTACCTGCTGCAGGCGCAGGTCGCGGGGACGCAGGTCGGCCCGCTGGGCAACGGCCATCCGGCGATGGCGCCGCACGGTATTTACCCCGCAGCCGAACCGGACCAGTGGCTGACGATCGCGGTGGCGGACGACCGGCAGTGGGCGGCGTTCATGCAACAGGCAGGGCCATGGGCACAGGACGCTCGGTTCGCGACGGCCGCCGGGCGCATCGCCGACCGCCCGGCGCTGGACCACGCGGTCGCCGGCTGGACCGTGCTCGAGGCGCGTGACGCGCTGATCGCACGGCTTCGCCAGGCTGGCATCGCAGCCTCCCCGGTGCAGTCCATCGACGAGTTCTGGCGCGACCCGCACTTCGGCGCGCGCGGACTGAGGCATCCGGCCGAGCTTCCCGCCATGGGGGCAACGGACCTGGTCCGGGCACCCTGGCTGATGTCCGGCGCGGACGCCCAGAGCAGCCGCGGCCCGCTGCTGGGCGAGCATAATGAGCATGTGCTGAAGGGCATCCTGGGTCTGTCCGACGCCGATTATGCGCGGCTCGTGGCGGACGGCGTCATCCTGTGATCGCGGGTGACGCGGACGCCGGCCGATTGGCTCCATCAGTGGACCAGGGGGCAGCCGCCCTCTGACATCGGGCGGAAAGCGCTGGCCGCCGGGACGGTGCCGATCAGCTTGTAGAGGTCCCACGGCCCATGCGACTCGGCGGGGGTTTTTACCTGGAACAGGTAGAAGTCATGGATGACGCGGCCATCCTGGCGCACTGTACCGGGCCCGAACGCGTCGTCCTCGGCTTGGAGGCTGCGCATCGCGTCCATCACCGCCGGCGCGTCCACACTGTTGGCCTGGCGTACCGCCTTGAGATAGTGCAGCACCCCCGAATACACGCCCGCCTGGATCATGGTCGGCTTCGCACCGCCCATCCGCGCGCCGTAGCGTTCGGAGAAGGCGCGCGTCCGGTCGTTCAGGTCCCAGTAGAACGGCGATGCCAAGTATAGTCCCTGCGACGCGTCCAGCCCCAGAGCCCGCACGTCGGTAATGAACGTCAGTAACGCCGCGAGCCGCGGTCCAGTGTGGCCCATGCCGAACTCATGCGCCTGCTTGACGAGGTTGATCAGGTCCACGGACGCATTGGCGAACGCGATGACCCGGGCTTGGCTGTTCCGCGCTGTCAGCAGGTAGGACGAGAAGTCGGCGTTGAAGGGCGGGTTCTTGACGCCGCCGACGACAGAGCCGCCCAACGCCTTGATCGTTTTTGTCGCGTCACGTTCCAGCGCCAGGCCGAAGGCGTAGTCGGCGGTGATGAAGAACCAGGATTTCTGCCCCTGGTCGAGCAGGGCGCGGGCCACGACCTGGCTGATCGCGTAAGTGTCGTATGTCCAGTGGACCGTGTTGGGTGAACAGGCCGGTCCGGTCAGGTCGCTGGTTCCCGTGCCGGACGCGATGTAGATCGTGTGCGGTGCGTTGCGGACTACGTCGTTGACCGCGAGACCCGCCGAGGAAAACGGCACGTCGGCGATGACGTTTACGGCGCCGCTCGCCACCCAGCCGCGGGCGATGGCCGACGCCACGTCCGCCTTGGGCGGCATGTCGGAGCTGATGACCTCTATCGTGATGCCCGGCAGGATGGACGCCGCCTCTGCCGCCGCGAGCTGCGCGGCCGCGATCGATCCCTGGCCGGACAGCACCGCGTTGCCGCCGCTGAGATCGGTCAGCACGGCGATGGTGATCTTGTTGCCGGGGATGTCGGCCAGGGCGGGGATGGCTGCGATGGCAAGCGTGACGGCCGCCAGGAAGGCGAGTGTCTTCAGCATGGGCCTGGTTCCGGATCGGGGTCTGTTTGGGGCGGGTGCAACACCGCGGCAACCGCCAGCGGCCGGTAACGTCGTGTCGACAGATCCGGAAACCGGTCGCCGGAAATGGACGAGACCTGGCGTGCTGTTTCCGGCGACGATCACTTGCCGCATAGCGCCACCCCTGTTGTTTTCATTACGGCGAGCCTAACACGATGGGCGGAGTTGGAAAGAGCGGGTAGCTCGGCTTTCCGCATTGTCCCGGCACGAGCGGCCCTGCCTTTACCCATTGAATATCTTCGGCGGCGGGCAGAACTTAGGCGTTTGCTGGATTGGGAACGGTCCAGGCGGACCTGGCCGCACGGGCGATCGTCCGGGCGACGCACGGTGTTGGCCACTTGCGGCCGTTCGGACTGGATTTGCGGCTTTTTTTTTTGAAGGCAGATGAACGCCGATGAACGCCGATGAACGCCGATCAGAGGGATATCGTGCGGCGTCGCCGGGCGAATGGTTGTGCATTTGATGAATCGGCCATTCGCCTCTCGGACGATCAGCGTCTGGCCATTTTGGCGATCCTGACACAGGCTGCTCGGCCGACGGCGGGCAATCGCCACCAGTGCCCCGGACCGCGATCCCACCGCATCGGCGTTTATCCATCGTCGTGGCCGCCTTAGTCCGCCCTTCCGGGACTTTCGCGACCGTTCGCAGGCAATTCCCGAGCGGCCAAACGCGATAGGGTCATCGCTGCGCGCACGCCCTGCCGCAGACCGGTTTTACCCGGGGTTTTGGATTCAAGGTGCCGGGGTTGCTCACACAACCGCGTCTCAAAAGCCGCGTCGTGAGAATTTATCTCATTTTCTGATACATTTTCTGTAATCCTCGGGTCCACACACGCCGCCGGCGCGGCGACCGGTGCCGCTTTGGGCGACGCCGCCTTTAGCGCTGTGGCGCTTGGAACCCCCACAATCAGCATAGACCGTTCGGCGACATGCAGAGCCCGGGCGTCCGCGTTTGCCGCGGCGTTCACCTCCCGCTTCTGGTGCACCGGCTGCACCCGCATCAGGCGTCTGTGCACGGACAGCGGCGTCCGTATCATCGATCCGTAGTGTGCGTTCAGCACTGGGCGTTCAGCCGCATCACCAGGCCGATGTCGCCCGTGTGCTGACGGAGCAGCCGCAACATCTTCTCGGCCTGGGCGCGGGCGGCGACCCACTGGGCGGCAAGATCGGCCTCATTCGCGTTGACCGGCAGTAGAGCCGCCACCTTGGTGATGGCGGCATGGTTTCTGGCGCGCAGCCCTTCTTGCGTGTCATCAAGCGGCGGCGGCAACAGTTCGGTGAGGGTATAGACGAACTGGTAATACAGGTGCCTGGAAAGATCGATGGGCGGATGGGGCGGGGAGAGGGTTTCCATTCCTGGAACTGTAGATTAATATAGGAAATATGTCAAGGTCCGCTGCTGCTGTTCCCAGGGCAATCGGATGAAGGTGGTCGGGCTGAACCGTCGGCTGATGTCATGGGCGGGTTTGGTTGGCACCACAGGACTTGCGGTGCTGAACCAAACAAAGTCGTGGGTGACCGGGCCAAGCCCCATAGGCACTAAGATAACGTCCCATGCGGGTAATTGACTGCCTGTCTGCGCTTTCGTTTGGGGTTGGCCAGACGCTTGTGGAGGCTTGGAGAGGGCTGCCTGAGCATGGCGAGGGTGATCGGCGGCATGATTGCCGCGATCAATGCGTCAAGGACCAGCTGAGCCACCCGCCACAACGAACTGGTGGCTCCCGCGTCAAAAAGGGCCTGAGGGGAAAGATTCCAGGAAATCCTGGCTGAGGTCGTCACCGAGCAGTGCCACAATCAGGTGGGCATAAAGCCAACATCGAGTGCCAGCTTCGGTCTTTGTCCGCAGTTTGCCGATATGCAACAGCGATTTCAATCGTTTGAACGCCAGTTCGATCTGCCACCTCAAGCGATAGACAGCCAGCACCTCGGTGGCCGGGAATTCCCCCTCCGGCAGCGACGTGGCCAGGACGACGTACTCCGCCGCGGCCAGGCTGCGCGGGTCGAGCTGGGATTGCTTGCGGCTGGCCTGCTGGTGGAGGCGCTTATGCTCCGCCGCGATGACCTCCGGCGGCTTACGCCGCGCGATCAATCGTATCTTCATGGGCGTCTGGCGCTTGCCCGATCGTGCCCACGCCGTGATCTCATGGATTTCGCTCTCGCGGGGCCGTGCCTGTAGCCACGCCACGAGGTCGAACAAGTCCCCGGCTTCGTCCACCAGACGGACCGTGCTCCAGCGCATCCGGACAATGAAGTCGGTCTGCTCGTGACGGGCCTGGAGGAAGCGTTGCCAGGCTTGGGCGGTGGCGTAGCCGCGATCGGCGATACGGATCTCGCCGGCCACCGGCTTGCCGCGATCCAACGCCTCGCCGCCATGGTTGTCAGTGACCTCCAGATGGGTGAAGCCACCACACCCCAGATCGTAAACGCCATGGACCCGCCAGTCGGTTCCTTTGCTGCCTTGTTGACTGAGGCTGGTGCTGTCGGCGATGCGCAACACCCGTCCATGCCAAGAGGGCGCTTCTCCCACGCCGATCAGCAGTTGGCGCACCACCTCCTCCAGAAATGGCCCCGCGGCGTGCAGGCGCTGGACCAACGCGTCCTCGGTCAGCGTGGCGATATTCCTTTCGCCCGCCCAGGCCGCGACCCGTTGCATCGAGTAACCGCCGGGCCCCCACGCCAAGGCCAGTCGCATCAGGTCGATCCCGGATCGCACCCCCCGCGCGCGCTGAAACGCCTTGGCTTGGCGCGCCAGAGCTTCCAGGTCGATATGCGACGGGATCCGCGCCAGAAAGGCGGGGAAATGATCAATCGGAGAGGGGGATGCGTCGGGCATCTCCGCTACGAATCGTACCGTTTCGAGCCGGGTCAAGCTTTATCTTAGTGCCTATGGGGCCAAGCCCGGTCATGACACAACTTTAAAGCCTGTGCGCCAGCTCTTTGAAGCCTGTGCGCCAGTGGTTTAAATCCTGTGCGCCAGCCCTTTGAAGCCTGTGCGCCAGTGTTTTAAATCCTGTGCGCCAGCCCTTTCGCCGATTCACCCGATTGCTCTTGCTGTTCCGGTCCGGGTCATCGGGGGACCATGGGTGGCACCCGGTTTTCCGTCCGGTATCGCCGGCTGAAGGGCTTGTCCGAGCCATTTTTTCAAGCGGTTTGTCGCGATAGGTGACCCGGACATTAAGCCGGGCCATGACGGTGCCGGTGGAGAGTCGAACTCAAGGTTGGTTGGTAAAACCGCTTCAGGTCGATGCCGTTTCCCCATCGTCATGGCCCTACCCCGGCAGGGCGCCGGATCAACGCTTATGGCGCGCCATCCACGATAATTCCCGAACTGGCCAGTCGCGCGATTTCAGCGTCTTCATACCCAAGCTGTTGCAGCACGGCGCGGCTGTGTTCACCGAGCATCGGCGGAGGCGAGCCGGGGCCGCGCGGTTCCCCGTCGAACACGATCGGCAGGGCGATCGTTTTAATCGAACCGAGCGCCGGGTGGGGGTATTCGAGCACAAGGCCGCGGGCGGCGGTGTGCGGGTGATCGAGCACTTCCTTCAACGTGTTGATCGGTGCGCATGGCACGCCGAGGTCCAGCAGCAATGCGACCCATTCGTCGCGGGTGCGGGTTCGGACGATATCCTGGACGAGGGCGACGGTCTCGGCGCGATTTTTGACTCGATCGGGGCTGGTTCTGAAACGCGGGTCCTCGGCAAGTTCGTTACGCCCGACGGCCTGGCAAAACTTCCGCCACAGATTGTCGTTGGCGATGCCGATCAATACGGGTGCGTCCGAAGCCTCAAACGCCTGATAGGGGACCAGGGATTCGTGTCCGGAGCCGCATTTGTCGGGCAGCACGCCTTTCTCCCAATAAACATGGAAGTTATAGCTGAGAAACGACATGGCGGTTTCGAACAGGGATACTTCCAGTTGGGCTCCCTCGCCGGTCTGACCACGCCTGATCAGTGCGGCCATGATGCCGGAAACCGCATGCAGGCCGGTGGTCTGGTCGATGGGGGAGAACGGGCTGCGGATTGGTTCGCCGCCTTCCTCGCCGCTGATGCCCATGATGCCGCTGAAGGCTTGCAGGATTACGTCATAACCAAGTGCGTGACTGAGCGGGCCGGTGCGCCCGAAGCCGGAAATGCTGCAATAGATCAGGCGGGGATTGAGCGCGTGCAGTGTCGGATAATCGATGCCGAGGCGTTCGGCGACTCCGGTTCCGTAGCTTTCGATGACGACGTCGGCCTGTGCCGCCAGCTTGTGGACGATCGCCTGGCCCTCGGCGGTTTTCAGGTCCACCGCGAGACTTCTTTTGTTGCGGTTGACGCTGAGGAAGATTGCTCCGGTTTCACCGCGAAACGGCGGCCAGCGCCTTGTGTCGTCGCCGATGTGGCAGGGTTCCACCTTGATGACTTCGGCCCCGAGATCGCCGAGATATTGCGTGCATAGCGGCCCCGCGAGAACCTTCGTCAAATCCAGGATGCGTATGCCAGCGAGCGGTTTCATCAATTTAGTCCCATCGTTGTTTGATAAAAATTAACCGCTCGGGCTTAGGGTAAGTCAATGGCAACGAACAGCGGCATGAGCCGCCGTCCGGATGCATGCGGCGTGCGTTCAAGGCCGACACCAGCGTGCGCGTGGCGAGGCATTCCAGTGCGATCGAATTCCCCGTTCGGAAGCTGTGGCCGGCGGCATCTTTCCCTCTTGTTCCCCGGATTCTGAGTGAAGTTGGCCTACCGGATCGTCATCTCGACCGCCGGCCGGCCCAGATCGTCCTCCGCCCAGAGGCGCCATAGATCGTCCGCCGGTTCGGCGCAGAGGCGCATGGGTCTGCCGCAATAGAGCGACCCGAGATTGCGGCTTGTCATGTGGTTCGGGTTGCGACCGGCACGGTCCCTGAAAAGCTCCATCAGAAGCAGGATCGGCAGACCGCCGTTGACCACCAACGCGGGGTAGCGTTCGGTACCGACGGCATAGGGATGATCGTAGTGAATTCGATGCGTGTTGAAGGTGATCGCGCAATAGCGGAACAGCATTGTTTCGTCTGGCACGATTTCGCGCTGGATCGTGGCGCGGCGGCGCTCGACGGCCTCGGGCGGGATCGCGGCGGTTTCGGATGCGGCTTCCCGCAGGATGTAATCCTGTTGCTCGACCAGAACAGGTTCTTCCGCGCCGTTGCCGAAGATCTGGTGCGTTACCGTTGCGATTAGGAACGGGCCGGAGCGACCCTCCTTCGGAACGATCGCGGTGATGCGGCTGCGGCGGCGGACGGTGCTGCCGAGCGTGATGTGGCCGGCGAAGGTGACTCGCCGTCCGCCGAGCATGAGGCGTGGAAAGCGTGGATCCGAGGGAAGTGTGAAGCCGAGATCGGCCACGCCGTCCGGCCGGAGTTGCGATTGCCGCGTGGCGCCGGTGAACAGTGCAACATGCCACCCGGCTGGCAAACGATCGCCTTCGCGCAGCGTCGCCGGATCATGATCGAGCAACGCCGCGACGCGCCGCACGAGGCCGAGGGCGCAGACATCCTCGACTTCGATCGTTGTGTCGTTGGGGTCCGGCGTCATGGTCTGGTTTCCGTCGCAAGGAGTTGGAACACAGCATCCTCGACATGGACGAGGCGGCCGGCGAACTCTTCGCGTTCCATCCGATCGACGATCTCGGGCGCTGTCGTTGCGGCCACAACGCGCTGGTTCGGAGCCACGTCGGCGAGAATGATGCCTCGCGGCGGTTGGCCTCGGTCGTGGACGACCGTGTAGCCGGCCACGCGTGCCGGACCGCTGTAGCTGTCCAGCACCTCGAGCGGTTCGGAGGCGCGCGCGACGGCATCGGTTTCGTCACTGAACTGGAAACAAGCTGGCGGGCGGGCGCAGGACCAGATGCCGAAACCCTGCTTGGTGAGGATGCCCGACACGGAGGAGACGAGACCGAAAAATCCTTTCCCCTGCCGCAGCAGGTCCGCCATCCGGCAGGTCGCCTGCAGCACGTAGTTGTTGTACGGGCCGCCGGCGAACGGCATGCCACCAGTGACCGTGAGGGGGCGGTCCAGGGAAATTCCGAGCTCTGTCGCGTACGTTTCGACGGCAATCGGGAAGCAACTATAGAGCTCGATCAGGTCAAGATCGGCGATCGTCAGTCCGGACAGGTCCAGCGCCGCCTGTCCGGCGATTTGCGCGCCCCGGCAGCGGTGAAGTTCGGGCCGAGCGGCGACCGCGACCATGTGGTTCGATTCGGTGCTGGCCCAGGGGTAAACCCAGTCTTCGCGGCGCAGGCCGAGGTCGATCGCTTTCGCTTCTGAACACAGCAGCAGCGCGGCGGCCTGATCGACGTTCCACGAGGAACAATGGCGCCGTGTGTAGGGCGAGGCCTGCATCGGGTTGCGATCGGATGGCAGCCTGATGGCGTCCGGTTCCAGCGGTGTCCGCGACCATGCGTCGGGGTTTTCGGCGGCGATATGGGAAAAGCCGCTGTACATCGCGGCGAGGCGTCGGGCGTGGTCCTCGGCTGTCCACCCGTGTCGGGTCCGGAATGCGCTTTCAAGGATAGCGTAGAGGCCGACTGGCATTTTCAGGCCGACACGCAGCTCCGCCTTGTGGCGCAGTTCGTCGCGCGGGGCGAGGACGATGTCGGGTTCGCCATCGAGCGTGCGGTTTGGTGCCGCGATGCCGGTGAGGCGTGATCGCAGGATGCGATAGCCGGTGTCGCCGCCGACGACGAGTGCCACGTCGATTTCGCCGTCGGTGATGCGCCGGCACGCATCGGCGATCAGCGATTGCTGGAGGACGCCGACCGTGGCCAGAACCGAAACCGGGTTTGAGGCGCCGATTGCCTGCGCGATGGTTCGGCCGGGGTCGGCATAGGCCCACCTGCCCTTCGGCACGTATATCCGTTGCACGGCCGCGAGGGCCGACGCGTTTGCCGCGGCGCGCACGGCTTCGAGCATCAGGGCGATCGGCTCCATGGCCATGGTTGGATCGTCGTGGCGCTGGGTCGCCGTAGCGTGGCCAGCGAGGACGGGTATGGCGCTCATGCGCTTGTCGGTAGTTCGACGGTTGCCTGGCCGGTGGCGGTCACCTCATTGAGCTGGTTTTCCACGCGGAGGTCCAGATCGACGAGATGGACGCCGTCTTCGACGCGCTTGCCGGTTACGGTGCCGCGGCACCAGGACACGTCGCCGAAGATGTTCGGGCGCCGCAGCTTGACGTCGAGCATCCGCATGAAGCCGTCGTCGCCGATCCAGTTGGTGACGAGCTGACCGAGCCAGGAGATGCGTTGCGGGCCGACGTCGTAGCCGCCGGGCATGCCGACCTCGCGCGCCATTGCGTCCTCGGTGTGGCCTCGCGCGGGACTGTCCTGCGCGCCGGTTTCGGGATTGACGAAGGCATCGGCAGGGTGGCGGTTGCGATACTGGGCGGCGCGCCCGTGCGCCTTGTAGGTGTGGCCGCCGCCCGAGTACCAGCAGATCATGTCGGTGATGGTGAGCGGCCCTTTCAGGATCGCGGGGAGTGTGTCGCCGTCGTGGACATCGTCCCATTGGCGCTTGGTCGCGCCCTGAGGGCGTTCATCGGCGATGGCTTGGGCGATGTCGTTTAGTTCCTGTGGCGTGTAGCGATGGGTGGCGCGGGGCTGGTATTTCAAGCCGCCTTCAGCGCGGGCGCGGGGTGTGCGCGCGGTGCTGCCGAGTGCTCGGGCGACGAGCTCGTTGTTTTGGTTGAAATAGAGGGATTCGCCGGTTTGGACGATGAAGGCGCGGGCGTGCTGTCCTCGCTTTTCGACGGCGTCCAGCAATTTTACCTTGGTGGTGAAGCTGTCGCGGTGGCGGATCGGTTTGTACCACTCCCATCTTGTGCCGCCATACATCCATTGGACGCCGCGTAGTTTTGGCGCGATTACGGCGCTGTCGATGGTGTAAAGGAAACAGCCGGGCGCGAGGGCGGAGTTCCAGCGCGTGGCGCGGCCGTAATCGGGGTCGCAGAAAAGCGGGTTCTCGTCGCCGATTCCCCAGCAGAAATGCCTGATGGCATCGGGATGCGCCTCGGTATTCCAGCGATGATCCTGGCGACGCAGTTCTACCCCGATGAGGCTGCGTGCTTCCTGCAGCGCACCGTCCCAGAGGGCTGGCGATTGCGATGTGGGTGATTGGGTTTCAGTCACTGCGGTCCCCCGTTGGCGTCGCTCTTGCACTGTTTGGGTGGACAAGGAGCCGCCCTTTCCGCTTGCGATCCAGGATCGCAGGGGTGTCCTTTGGGCCTTATCATAGGCATTTGTAAATGGACCAACTATTTGACACTTTGAAATCCGGGTAATTATCATCAAGGGGTCGGGCAGACTTCGTGCCTTGAGGACCGCCAGGAGGCACATGTGCTCTACCGCCGGAAATTGCTTGCAGCGGGTCTGACGACGACGCTGTTGCCGTATGCAGCCAAGGCGGCTGCTACGCCCGGGGTGACCGACACCAGCATTAAAATCGGTAATACGCATGCCTATAGCGGGCCGGCTTCGTCATACGCGACGAATGCCAAGACCGAAGCTGCTTACTTCAAGATGATCAATGCGCAGGGTGGGGTGGCTGGGCGGCAACTCGATTTCATTTCTTACGACGATGGCGCGAGTCCGCCGCGTTCGGTTGAACAGGTAAGGCGGCTGATCGAGCAGGATGAGGTGGCGCTGCTGTTCAACACGTTCGGGACGGCCAGCAACAGCGCCACGGTTCGTTACGTGAATCAGCACAAGGTGCCTCAGCTTTTCGTCTATTCGGGGGCGGAGAAGTTCAGCGATCCGAAGACGTATCCCTGGACGATCGGCTGGCAGCCGAGCTACCGCGTTGAAGCGCAGATTTATGCGCGATACGTGCGGGCGGAGAAGCCGGGTGGCAAGATTGGCGTGCTTTATCAGAACGACGATTTTGGGAAGGATTACCTTGCGGGGCTGAAAGACGTGTTGGGCACGTCGTCTTTTGAGGCGGTGTCGCACGAGTTTTCCGATCCGACGATTGACTCGCAGTTGTTGTCGTTGCGGTCCGCGGGGGTGGACGTGTTGATTTCGGCGACGTCGCCGAAGTTTGTCGCGATGTCGATACGGAAGGTTGCGGATCTTGATTGGAAGCCGCTGCATGTCATTAGTAATGTGGCGACGTCGATGGCCGCGGTGATGGTGCCGGCTGGGTTGGAGCGCGGTATCGGGGTCGTTAGTTCGGCGTATTTGAAGGATCCCAACGATCCGGCCTGGACAGACGATCAGGGTATGCGGGACTGGCACAGCTTTATGACGAAGTATTATCCCGAGGGTGATCAGGCGGACGTTAACAACGTTACGGGGTATTGCTTTGCGTTTACTCTGACGAAGGTGCTGCAAGCTTGCGGCGACGATTTTTCGCGGGAGAATATTATGAAGCAGGCGACCAGCCTGCACGCGCTGGCGGTACCGGGTCTGCTGCCGGGCATTACGGTGAATACCTCGGCGACCGATTACCGGTCGATCCAGCAGTTGCAGATGGCGCGCTTTGACGGCAAGGGGTGGCGTCGGTTTGGGCAGATTATTAAGGGTGCTGATTTGTGACCGGCGCGCAGTTGCCATGAATACGTTCGGCGATGCGTCGGGGGAGGAAGTCGGCGCCCTGTCGATGAGGTTCCGCGAAGGGCTGTTCACCGGGAAGGTGGCGGTGATTTCGGGTGCCGGACGCGGCATCGGCCGCGCGATGTTGGTCCAGTTCGTCCGGCTCGGCGTGCGGGTGGCCGCACATTGGCCGCGGCCCTGGACGTGGGTGCCGATGCCGTGGCGCTGGGGACAGCCGGTTCCGACCCGAAGCTGACTGACCACTGTGCATAGTCGCTGCTCCGCTGTGCGCCCATCGTGGTTAAAGCAAGATCGGTCGATCTTTCCCGCTCGCGGCCATTCACAACCTGGTCTCGATTTGGGACCGGACCCCAGCTTCGAGGCCGCGCGCCATCGCTCTTTCGACGTCATTGAGGCACTCGACACCGTCGCAGCGCCCCACAGGTGCGTTGGCTGACGTCCGAACATTCGCAGGCCTCTCACCGCTGCGTCAGGATTACCTGGACAGACCTCAGAATTTTTGCTATCAGAGAGTTCTTATTATGTTCCAATGGCGTGAGGAGGCTTTCATGATCTTGGTTTCACACAGCACTGCGGCAACCGGACGTTTCTAAGATGTTGATTTATCGCCGTACGAGCATACTCGAGTCGCCAGCTCAAACGCTGGTGAACACGATCAATTGTGTCGGCGTGATGGGCAAGGGCTTAGCTCAAGCGTTCAAGGAGCGCGAGCCCGATATGTTCAAAGCATACAAGCGCATCTGTGATCAAAAGGCGCTTGTGCCGGGCAAGCTTTGGCTTTGGCGCGGCTGCGGAAGCTGGGTTCTTAATTTTCCTACCAAGATTCACTGGCGTAACCCGTCGAAGCTTGAGTGGATAGAGCAAGGGCTCGTTAAGTTTGTATCCGCCTATGCGGGGCAGGGAATTGCGGAGATATCATTCCCAAAACTCGGCTGCGGGAATGGTAATCTTGAGTGGGATGACGTGCGGCCTGTCATGGAGCATTACCTCTCAATGGTGAATATTCCTGTTTATATTCATGACTTTACGGTGAACGTCGGCTTGCCTGAACACCTTGGGTCTGTCGCCGCAGCACTTAGAGAAGGTGGCAATGAGGGCAATTCGTTCGACGGCTTCTTGGCGTCGATAGGGCGGGCGCTCAGGGTTTCCGGCGGCCGGCTAGCGACACTCGGGTCGCAGGATCCCTTTGCCGCTCACATGAGTGAGGACGGAGAACTTGCGATCGAGACACCTTCGACGACTTGCCTGTTCGAAAAGGACGACCTTCGGGGGGTCTGGTTCGAGCTACAGAATGGGCT
>JAYUEJ010000532.1:0-13379 GCA_043739265.1 Rhodopila sp.
CTGGCCGCGATACGCGTCCGGGATGCCGATAACGATCGCTTCGGCCACGGCAGGATGCTGATACAGCGCATCCTCGATCACCCGAGGATAGACGTTGTAGCCACTGCAGATGATCAGGTCCTTGATCCGGTCGGTGACGAACAGATAGCCGTCGGTGTCGAGGTAGCCGACATCGCCGGTGCGCAGCGCGCCATCGACGAACACGTTGCGGGTTTCCCCCGGCTGATTCAAATACCCTTGCATCACCTGCGGACCGCGCACGCAGATCTCGCCGCGCTCACCCGGTGGCAGGATGCGGGAGATGTCGTCCAGGCCGCGAATTTCGACGACCGTGTCCTGCATCGGGATACCAACCGAATCAGGCCGCACCTCCCCATCCGGCGGGTTGGACGTCACGCCGGGGGAAGCTTCGGTCAGCCCGTAGCCCTCGATCACCCGGCAGCCCGTCAGTTTTTGGAACCGCTCGCGGATTTCGGCCGGCAGCGGCGCGCCGCCGGACACGCAGACCCGCAGGCTGGAGATATCGACGCGGTTCTTTTCCGCCGCCGTCGCGATCGCGTTGTAAATGGTCGGCACGGCATGCAGGATCGTCGGCTTGTCGCGCACCAGCGACTTCATCATGGCCCCGATCTCGAACCGCGGATGCAGAATCAGTTCCGCACCGACAAGGATGCCGCCGTTCATGATCGACGTCATGGCGAACACATGGAAGAACGGCAGCACGCCCATCAACTTTTCTTCGCCTCGCCGCATGCTGGGCATGTGATTGACGCCCTGCTGCGCGTTGATCGACAGATTGGCGTGCGTCAGCATCGCCCCTTTCGGCCGGCCGGTGGTTCCGCCGGTGTATTGCAGCACCGCGAGATCCGACGGGTCGATGGCGACGGGAGTCGCCGGCGCGCCGAACGCCACCACCTGCCGATAGGGAATGATCCGATCGGACCATGCCGGGCGGACGACCATGGAGCGCTTCAGCAGCGAAAACGCGATCCGCTTGACGGTCGGCAGCACCAGGGCGAACGGGCACACGATGATCCGTTTCAGCGGCAGACTATCCACCACTTTTTCGAAAATCATGGCCAGATCGGTGACGACCATCGCGGTGGTCGCCGAATCCTCGATCTGCTGGCGCAGCTCCCGCGCCACGTACAGCGGGTTGTAGTTGACCACCACCAGCCCGGCCTTGAGGGACGCATAGTAAAAAATCGGAAAATACGGCGTGTTCGGCAGGCAAAGCCCGATCCGGTCACCCGGCTTCAGGCCCAACCGCTGCAAGCCCGCGGTGGCGCGATCGACCAGGGCGGCCAATTCCCGGTATGTCCAGTGCCGCCCTTCGAACGACAGCGCGGGGCGATCGGCGAACGCCGCCGCCGAACGGTCGAACAGGACCGGCAACGCCAGTGCCTCCAGCGGCCGATGCGAAACAGCGTCCATTGTTGCTCCTTGATCCGTCGCCCGAACCCGGTTCGCCGGCCAATGACCTTGACCTACCGGCCAGTGACCTTGACCTATCGGTTTTTTAACTCACGTAAGCGGAAAGCAGAATGCCGATGCGAATGCGAAATTGCAAGCATGGAATGCGGTTGCATGAAATGGGGGCATGAAATGGGGGGCATGGAATGCGGGAGCATGGAATGGCGGCGCCGAGGACATCGGTGCGACAGATGCGGCGGAGCGCGTCAGCCGGCGACGATGGTCGGGTTGCAAGTAACGGGAAAGTTAACTGAGTTGGCGATGAAACAGTAATCATGCGCCTGTTCGTGCAAACGCGTCGCCGCCGCGATGTCCCCACCAGCCTGGATGACGATCACGGGCCGAAGCACCGCGCCGGTGAAGCGCCCGGCGCCGTTCGGGTCCTCAGCCATGACCGCCTCCGCTTCATCCCGGTAACTGAGCACCGAAATGCCGGCATTCGCGCACAGGCCGAGATACCATAGTTTATGGCAGGCGGAGATCGAGGCCAGCAGCAGCTCTTCCGGGTTCCATCGTGCCGGATCGCCGCGGAAAGCGGGGTCGGACGATCCGGCGATCGGCGGTTTCATACCGGCACTGATGATATGGTCGCGATCGTAATCAACGGAGTTCGGCGTGCCGAGGCCGCGATTGCCGGTCCATTCGACCGTGACCCGATAGAGATGCTGTTTGACCGCCATGGTTCGAACCTCCCAGGTTAAAGCCTTGTCCGCAAGGGGGTATGCATCCCATTGGTAGTAATTTATCGTAATATACACTTTAAAGTTGCATTTATGCCAAGTGTGTCGAAGGCAGGCACTTCAGGCGCACGATCCGTCACCGGCCCCGCGGTCGCAGCGAAATTCCGGTAACACCTTGATTCTGGTTCAACCATCCGCGAGATCGCGAACCCGAAAAGGGGAAAAATCGTTGTCACTCACGGTTGTGTTTGTACAATCGCTGTCTTACACGGAAATGTCAGCCGTCTGTTGTGGTGAATACAATCGTCTGTGCAAATTCGATGAACAGATCACAGAAACTTTTTTTGCGATCCAAGACCTAATCCGATATAGAGATGACTACGCTACCTAATCGCAAGGAAAACACCATGTCGTCTGCGAGACCTATTCTGATCGTTGAGGATGATGACGCGCTTCGGCGGGTTTTGGCCGATCAGGTCGCCTCCAGCGGCGTGTTCCAGTCCGTCGAAGCCGCGACGCTGGACGAAGCCAGCCGCTTCCTTGGCGCACCTGAGGCTCGTTTCGATTCAATCATTCTCGACATCGGCCTGCCCGACGGCGACGGGCGCGATTTCTGCGCGAAAATCCGCCAACAGGGGCATTCAATGCCCATCATCATGCTGACCGGGGCGGCCGAAGAAGGCGACGTCGTCAGCGGCCTGAATGCCGGCGCCAACGATTATATCGCCAAGCCGTTTCGCGCCAACGAACTGCTCGCCCGCCTGCACGCGCAGCTTCGGTTGTTCGACACCAGTGAGGCCGCGGTCTTCACCATCGGTCCCTACACGTTCCGCCCCGCCGCGAAACTCTTGATCGGGGGGGACAAGAAGCAGCGGCTGCGGCTGACCGCGAAAGAAGTCGATATCATCAAGTTCCTTTATCGGCACGCCAACCAGGTGGTCTCGCGCCAGGTGTTGCTGGATGAGGTCTGGGGCTACAATGCCGGCGTCACGACCCATACGCTTGAAACCCATGTTTACCGGCTCCGCCAGAAAATCGAGGTCGATCCCAGCAACTGTCGTTTGCTGATAACCGCGCCTGGTGGCTACCGGCTCGATCCGACCGCGACCTGATCCCGCTCGTTCGAAAATCCGGCCTGAACGACGCCGTTCAGGCCGGTGCGGCATTACGGCTCCCATTGTGTCGCACCGGTGGTCGCCATCGTGGCGATATCATGCGTGTCACCCCTGCGGATCGGCGCGAGACTTCCTATCTATGCGGCAGCGCGCGGAGAGGAAAAATCATGCCGAAACTTCACTATAAGGTTGTTCAGCACGACGGTGGGTGGGCCTATCGCCTTAACGACGTGTTTTCCGAACCGTTTCCCAGCATGGCGGCCGCATTGGCCGCGGCGAGACGCGTGGCCGCCGAACAACACGTCCCCGGCGACACGCGGTGGATCGAGTTCCAGGACCAGGCAGGCAAATGGCACACCGAATTATCCCGAGGCAACGACCGGCCTGACGCGGATGTGGAGCCCTGATCGCAAACCAACCGGTTCCGCCCGCGCGTCATGAAAAGGCCCGAACGACGTCTTAAGGGACCATGCGATCCGCCGTCAGGGCGGCGTGGACCAACCCAACGGTTTGACGAAATCCGCTTCATCTTGCGCGTCCGCCGGGGTGGGACCTTTCACGCTCACGCCATGCACCAGCACAACACTGTCCGCATCTCGGGTCCACATCGGATGCGGTGCCGAATCATCCTTCGGATCGGGCGCAGCGGTATCGAACGCAGGCGAGGTCACAAGGTCGATCAGGACCGCAACCGCAACGTCGCGCGCGATGCCGCTGCCAACCGCCTCTTGGACCAGAGCGTTCAAGCGAGGCAGCAGGAAATCACGCGCCGGAGAATTGGTGCTCATTGCCTGTTCGATCCCTAATATCCGGCGGCACGGTCCACGACCTCTTTTAACGGTTGGCCGTCCAGGAACCGGCGCAGGTTCTCGACGAACAGTTTCGCCACGATGCTGTCGCGCCGCGGGTGCGGGCCGCCGATATGCGGCAGCACAAGAATACCGTCGGTGGTCCAGAACGCATGCTCCTTCGGCAGCGGTTCCTGCCGGAACACATCCAGCACCGCCCCGGCGATGGTCTTTGCCTTCACCGCGGCGATCAGGTCGTCGTCCCTGATCAGGTGACCGCGCCCGAAATTCAACAGCCACGCCCCCGGTTTCATCTGCCCCAGCCGCTCGGCATCGATAAAATTATCGGTCTCCGGAGTCGCCGGCAGCAGCAGCAGCACGAAGTCGGACTGCGCCAAAACCTCATTCGTCCGTTCCGCCGGAAACATTTCGGCCACATCCCGCATCGGGGCCAACCGCCGCTTGGTGCCGATCACCCGCATGCCCAGCGCCGTGGCGAGCCGAACCACTTCCTGCCCGATGGCGCCGAGCCCAAGAATACCAAGGGTCTTGCCATTCAGCGGCGTGGCGACCCGGTGCCGCCACAGGCTTTGTTTCTGGTCCTCGACGATCCCGGCGTAGGGTTTGGTGATGTGGAACAACGCACCCAGGATGTTCTCCGGCATCGACTCCCGATGCGTGCCCCGCGCGCAGGTCAGCGTCAGACCGGCCGGCAGGTCGGGCAGGGCAATCCACCCCTCCACCCCGGCAGTCAGCGATTGTGCCCAAAGCAGGTTCGGCATGGTCGGCAGCAACCCGGCCGGGACACCGGCGGTGAGCAGAACCGACGTGCCCGCCCGCTGCGCCTCCGATGGTTTATCCTTGCGCCCCAGCGTGTCGATCGCCACCCGGTCGGACAGGCCGGCCGAGGCGATGGCCTCGATGTACGGGCCGGGCGAGTCGGTCCAAAGCAGCAAATGGGGCACGTTGCGCATAAAGGGGTTCCTGAGAAGTTGGCCCAGCCTAGGGCGGCAGGCGCCACAGGGCTATCGCCGGCACGCCACGATGTTCGGATGATCCGAACATCGTGGCGCATCGATCAGGCGGCGGTGGAATAATTGGACGGGAACATCGCCCGCTTGGCGTCGTCGTCCATCTCTTGCTTGAACACATGATCGGAACCGACCGCCCGCGCCCGCGCCACCGCCGGACGTGCATTGATCGCCTGGAACCAACGCCTGATGTTCGGATAGGCATCCAACGGATCGCTGCCGCCCAGCACGATGGCTGCTCGGTCGATCCAGCCCCAGGCCGAGATATCGGCGATGGTATAACCGTCACCGACAATGAACGACCGTCCGGCCAGGTGCTTGTCCAGTACTGCGTAATGACGTTCTGCTTCCCGGCGATAGCGGTTGATCGCGTACGGCAGTTGCTCCGGCGCGGCCCGCTGGAAATGCACCGCCTGGCCCGAATACGGCCCAATGCCGGACGCGATGAACATCAGCCACGACAGAAGTTCGCCCCGGTCGGCCGCCGAACCCATGAACGTCCCGGTTTTTTCGCCGAGGTAGATCAGGATCGCGGTCGAATCGAACACCCGGACATCGGAACCGCTGTCGGTATCGACGATCGCCGGCAGTTTGCCGTTCGGGTTGATCGCGCGAAACCCCGGCGCGTGCTGCTCGCCGCGCCGTGTGTCCACGGGTATGACTTCGTAGGGAAGCCCGGCCTCCTCCAGGAACAGCGACACTTTCATCGGGTTCGGAGTCGGATGGTAATAAAATCGGATCATGGTGTTTCCTTCTGGCGATCGTGGCGCACCCGGGTGGTTGGGTCCACCGCTGGCCGGCATCTATAGACCGAACCGGGTTCAGCCGCGAGAACGCCGCCGCATGCGCTGAAACACGCCGATCGCGGTGAGCAATCCGACCGTGACCAGCACGACCCCGACGATTTGTTCCAAACCCGGACGTTCCCCCAGGATCGGGATGCCGATCAAAATCGAAACCGCCGGTATCGACGCTGGAAACAGCACCGCTCGGCTTACGCCCAGCACGCGAATCGCATGGCTGTAGCCGACAATGCCGAGCACACCTTGCAAACCACCCTGCAGCAGCCCCTGTACCAGGATCGACTGGACCGGCAACGCGCGCAGGTGCGGCAGGCCGGTGGACACGAGATAAAACGGAATCATCACAATAGCGGAAAGCACCGACACCGCCGCGATGGCGCGCAATGCGTCCAGCCGCCACAGGCGCACAAGTACGGTAAATCCCGCCCACAGCAGACTCGATCCCACAAACAGCAGGTCGCCGATCCAGGTTTGGCTGCCGGACTGGGCGTGCAAACCATGCCAGCTTATCAGCACGATCCCGGCGATCACCAAAGCCGCACCGGTCATGTGTGCCTTGCTCAACCGTTCGTGCAGGAACGCCGCCGCCAGGATCGTGCTGCCGATCGTAACGGTGGCGGGCGCGATCACCCCGCCATGCGCCAACGGTGCGAAGGCGTAACCAGCGGCTTGCGGCAGGACGAACAGCGGGCCGCCGGTCAGCAGCAGCGCCAGGCCGCGCGGCCAACCGATGCCCGCCAATGACCGCACGCCAAAGCGGAGCAACACCGGCAGCAGGATCGTACCCGCGACGACGAAACGCAACAGCGCAAGATCGGCGGCATACATCCCGCTCAAGATCCCGACCCGCGACCATGCGAACGAAACCGACCCGCTAACGGCGAGCAAACAGCCGCAGAACAGGCCGAATGCCTGACTGCCGGTATCGATACCGAACCATCGGCCGGAACGTGCCCATGCCGGCGGAGCGATGGTGAGGGAGGGATCGGTAGGCACTGAGCGGTCCTGCAAGGTCATCGGCCTGTTGCATAAGGGAGCGTCGGTCGGTTGACCAGGAACGACGCAGGTCACGAACCAGTCGCAGGTCATCTCAGCCCGGCCCGAGTTCCTCCAGCAATGCCGCGACGGCGATGCGCCGGCCGGGCAGGGAGTCCTCAACTACTAACGTCGGTTCGCGCATAAAAAATCGGCATCCAGCCCGTCCAACAGGAGCGCCTTATCGCCGTCCAGCCCCTCAACCATAGACCGGTTCGGCCTCGGCCAGGATGCGACGGCGGCGAATGTAGTTGCGGCTTGCCTCGATCGCGCCCCGTTCCACCAAATCAACCGAACGCCCCAGCAGGCGTTCCAGTTCCTCGGCCAAGCCAAAATACTGTTGCAACGCCGGCAGACTGCTGTCCCGCGCAAAATCAACCAGGAAGTCGGCGTCGCTGCGATCCGGATCGAAGTCAGTGCCGCGTGCGGCGGAGCCGAACACGTCCAACTGCCGCACCCCGAAGCGGTGGCAGAGCAGGGCGATCGCTGCCTGGTGTTGGTGGATCAGCTCGTGCATGACAACTTTCCAGAAAACGCGGCAGCAACCCTATAGCACGATCGGCGCATCGGCACCGCGATCAAACGATGCGTCCGGGTTGGCCAGAACCGTGATGCGCCAGGGGCCGCTAACGCGAACCGAGCAGCGGCCTTTGCACGCGCGGTTCGAGCCGTGAAAATCAAACCCCGGAATGGTCATGTCGTCGGCACAAGACCGCGCCGCTCATGCCGGTATCGCAACCACCCCAGCGTCGCCATCCCAATCGCCACGCACGCCGCCGGACCCGATGCCGCCAGGAAGATATCCCGTGACGCCCAGCCCATTCCCAGCAGTGTTCCCCCGATCAGCGGTCCCCCGATCTGCCCGATCCGCCCGAACCCCAGCGCCCAGCCCGCCCCCGTCGCGCGCATCGCCGGCGGGTACAGCGCCCCCGAAACCGAGTTGATCCCATGCTGGCAGCCGCCAATTCCGATCCCCGCACCCCCCACCACCACGCACAGCAGCGGAAACGGTAACTCGAACGACCCAACCGCCAGCACGCACAAAGCCCCCAGGCACAGGATGCCGGCGATGATCCGCTCCACCCCGAAACGATCCACGATCGGCGCGGTGATCAGCGCGCCCATGATGGACCCCAGCGCATACATCGTCGTCGCCAGGATCGCCGCCGACGGCGTCAGGCCCTTCGCATGCAAGATCGCCGGCAACCAGAACAGGATGAAGTAATTCCCCACCAGATTGAACAGGTTGACCATCCACAGGATCGACGTGCGCACTGCCAACCCATGCCGGAACAAATCCACCGGCGTCGTCTTGCGGGCCGCCGGATCGACCGAACGCAACGCCCGGGACTCCGGCATGAACCGGACCAGCACCGGGATCACCAGCAGCGGCAGCAAGCCCCCAACGACGAAAATCGCCTGCCACCCCGTCAGTTTCACCATCTGAGCGGCGATGAACCCGCCCATCGTATTGCCCACCGAAATCCCGGCGCTCATCAGGATCACCAGCCGCCGAGGGTTGCGCAGCGGCGCGTAATCCGTCGCCAGGGCGATTGCGATCGGGATCCCGCCGCCCAGCCCCAGACCGGTGAAGAACCGCAGCACCGCCAGCGACACCAACCCGGTGCTGAACGCGGTCAGTAACGAAAACAATCCGAACACCGCGGTGCAACCGATCAGCACCGGCTTGCGGCCGAGCCGGTCCCCCATCACTCCGGCACTCAGCGCCCCGAACAACAGGCCGAAACTGCCCGCCGTCAGGGCGGTGGTGAATTGCGGCGGTTTAACGTGCCACGCCTCGATCAGCGACGGGATCGCGTAGCTCATGGAGGTGATGTCGTAGCCCTCCAGGAACAGCACCATGAAGCACAGCGCCCCGACACGGACATGCAGCCGTCCCGGATCCGTCCGCCCCGATATGCCGGCCATCGCGTCATCCCCCATTACGATCCGACCGCCCGTGCCGGCGCTTGCCAACACTTTAGGCGACGCCCGACAAAAAGCCAGTTGCTCCCCTCCATGTCTTGGCCCAGCCTATTGCCTGGACTGACGCATCCCTGACGGAGAGGAAAGGCCGCCGATCGCAATGAACCGTTTCTCGTTCCTGACCCGCGACGCCGACCGAACCCGCTTGCCGGTGGCGCTGCTCAGCTTGTTCCTCGGCAGCGGCAAGACCACTCTGGTCAACGCCCTGCTGAAAGATCCGCGCATGGCCAACACCGCCGTCGCGGTCAATGAATTTGGCGAGATCCCGCTCGACCGGGACCTGATCGACCACGGCGCCGACAAGACGGTGGTGATGGCGGATCGCCTGGTCCTGACGAAAACCGATCTCGTCGCACCGGAAGCCCGTCGTCCGATCCTTCGCCGGTGGCGAAATCGTTCGCATTTGGACCAGCACGGCCCATGTTAAGGGTTGGCACAGGAGGATGACATGCAGCGTATTACATCGGCAGCTTGTCTTGCGGTTGGATTGGCGACGTCGGGTTGTGCGGGGACGATGGATAGTTTCACGACCACGTCGGACGAAGGTCATTACAGCGCACCCGGTTATTACGGCGTCCCATCGAATGGCGCTCCTGGCTACTATCCGCCACCCTATTACGCGGCCCCTTATCCGTACCAGCCGAGCTATGGCTATACAGCGCCGTATATTTACCAAACGCCTCGGGGCGGTCGAGAAGAGTGGCGGGAGCACGAATGGCGCGAGCATAACGCACACGAATTTCGCAACGAAGGGTCGCAACGCTTTAACCAGCAGCCTCGCGGCCCCGACGCCCGCGCACCTGGCCCGCCGCCGAATATGACTCCCGCGGCGCCGGCGCGGCAGGCGCCTGCCCAACCGCCCGTCGCAAGAACCCCGGCGGAACAAAACCAACGCGCCATCGATCAGCTCGGTTTTCGCCCTTCGCGGTGAAGTCGTGCCCAATATAAACGCGCAAGACCAAACGATTATTATTGTAGTAATAGTCGAAATATAGATACGCCTCCGTCAGAACTAACCGGCGGTCCAGAATTCCAAAATGGTTGCCGGCGGCTGGCTGATCAGCCGCCGGCCTGTCACGCCCCTAACGGATGATAATTTCCACCCGCCTGTTCTGCGGCTCCCGCACACCGGCGCCAGTCGGCACCAACAATTGGGTGTCGCCCAGCCCTTGAACGCTTATGCCGTTTTGCGGCACGCCATTTCGCACCAACTCGCCTGCCACGGCCCGCGCGCGCCGCAGCGACAGTCCTTGATTATAACTCGGCTTGCCGGACGTGTCGGTGTAGCCATTCACTTCCAGCCTTGTGTATTGCACGCGGGTCGAATTTTCCGCGGCTTCCTTCACGATCGCCCGCGCGCGATCGGTCAGGGTAGCCTTGTCCCAATCGAAGAACACCAGATAAGACCGCGCCGCCGCCGGTGCGGGAGCGGCCGCCGGCATCGGGGCTGTCGGGGCGGCGGGCGCCGGCGCGCCAAAATTGTATCGCACACCTATCAGTAGGGCATGGTTGAAGTCGTTACCGAACTTCAGCCGACCCGCGGTCGTGCTGCCCGGCACGGTTGTTGCGGTAAAGTCATAGTTTCTGTGCGCCAAACCCTGAAACCGATACTCGATCGTGGTAGCCAGCGCGGGCAGGAACTGGAACGGAACCACAGCCCCGATAATGGCCTGATACGCGAGAGCCCCTCTGGTATCGCCGGAATCGATGCGCGGAAACCCGGTCGGACCATAGGCATGCACCTTGTCGAATTGCGCCCATTGATACCCGACACCCACACCCGCATAAGGGGCGACATATGTAAACGGGCCAAAGCCGGTCAGATCGTAAATCACGTTTAACATGGGGCCATACTTGACTTCATTCCCGCCCGCCGCCGCCGGGAAACCGAAACCCCGGCCCTGGGAAAACCGGTTGTTGCGATAATCCCCTTCCAGTTCCAGCCGCAGCCCATTCCCCAGACCATAGCCAAGTGCCGCGACCGCAACCGGCCCGATGCGGGATCGAAGTGCGGAGTTGGCCGCCGTACCGGTGGCGTTGACCAGATGTTCGTCTTGCAGAATGTTGGCGCCCGCACCCAGGCTGATGTAAAGCCCCGTCACCGGGGACGGTCCAGCCGGCTGAGCCTGAGAACTCAAAGGCGCCGCGATCAAGGTGGCGGCAACAACGGCGTTTTTTAGTCTCATAACCAAACCTCCGAATTCCTGTTAAGACCCTGTTAACCTAGGACCGGCGATCTCAAGCGCGAGTTACGACACCGTGAGGTCGGACGATCGCAATATTTGTGCCCGAAAAGCAACACCGCCGGCCAGGTCTTGTTCAAACGAAATTTTGCATCATCGCATGACTGAACATGTCGATTGAAAGCCCCGGCAGGAAAATGTAACGATTCGCGACCCCGGCCATCCCATCTCACGCCAACAATATCGGCGCGGGAATTGCCTGGTTTCACTCGCATTGACGATATCAACGCCTTTTGATCGAACGTCTGTGAAAAACCACGGAGACACCGTCGTGCGCGCCATCGATGTCCACATCGATCCAATGAACCCAGCTTACGTCGAAGCCAGCACGCCCTTCATGCCGGCCGCCCAGCGCATGTTCAAAGGCAAGTTCGAAGCCCGCCCCGACTCCCAGATCGCCGAAGACGGCGCCGCGGGCGGCATCTATGCCAACGAAGCCCTCGCGGCCCTGACCCGGATGTCTTCCTTCCCGGCTGGGCCTTGGTCGATCCCTGGCGCGACCGGAAGCGAAGGAAATCGTGTCGTAGCCCGGTTGCCTGTGATAGTGCGGAAAAGTAACGATCGTTCGGGCGGTCCATGTCTCCCATCGTCATCGCCGGACTTGATCCGGCGATCCCCGCAAACTCCGGCGTCTGTGGGCATCACTCGAATCAAGTCCAGGCATGAGGATGAGAAGAACCTCCTCCTCTCTTAACCTGATGCCTCAGAAACCAGGACCATCACCCGCCGACGTCAGGCGCTCGCACCCGCGATAATATCGCCAAACAGGTCCCAGGTCTTGCCGGTCCAGCGCATGAGCTGAAGCTGCCGGAGCGGGCGATAGTCAGTCGGGCTCGTGTTGATCTTGATCCCCGGCAGCGCCACCGGATTAACCAATTCTTTCAGATTCGTAGCCTGCTTCAGCATATTCTCACGCGACAGGTCGCCGCCGCATTGCCGCAGCACCTGCATCATTGTGTAAGTCAGGCCAAAAGCTGAGACATTGCCCGCATCCTTCAGATCGCCATCAGGATAGTATTTCGCCATGAACGCCCGCCAGTCCCGCATGCCGGCGTCGTTTTCCCAGCGTGGGTCGGTCGGGTCCTTCAGATACCCCGAACTGATGACGCCGATGCCGTTCTCGGGACCGGCCGGGATCATGACGGCGCCGACCGAAACCGACACGCCGGTCAGGATATGCAGCAGTTTCCAGTTCATCGACGCGACCTTGCGGATCGACTGAGCAGCGAATTTGGGCGAGGCCACGGTCATCAGCACATCAGGCGCGGTAGCCTGGAGGCTCACGAGCTGACTGTCGATCGTCGCATCGGTAACCTCATAGGACGCGCTGGTGACCTGCCGGTCGTAGCGATCCTTCAGCACATCCCGCACACCGCGCAAGTAGTCTTTGCCGAAATCGTCGTTCTGGTACAGTATGGCGATCTTCGCGTCCGGCTTGTCCTTGATGATATATTTTGCATAAACCTGCGATTCGGTCACGTAGCTGGGTTGCCAGCCGATCGTCCAGGGATGCTCTTTGTAGTCGCCCCATTTGTCGGCGCCCGTCGCCAGGAACAGATGCGGCACCTTCTTGCCGTTGACGTAACGGACGGTGGCGGAATTCGTCGGCGTCCCCAGCGGGGCGAACAAGGCTGCGACCTTATCGTCCTCGATCAGCCGCCGAGTCTGTTCGACCGTCTTGGGCGGACTGAACCCGTCGTCATACGAAATAAAGTTGACCTTGCGGCCAGCAAAACCGCCCTGGTCGTTTGCCATCTGGAACATCGCCCCGATCGCCTTGCCGATCGTGCCATAAGCCGACGCCGGGCCGCTGTAGGGCATCGTGTTGCCGATGCGAAGCTCCGTCGCGGTCACCCCCGGCATCTCCTGGGCGCGAACAATAGCCGGCATCGCCGGAACAAAACCGGCCGCCGCCGCAGCCGTCAACAATGAACGCCTATGCAACATGAACGCACGCCTCCCTGATTTGCCGCCCCGTTGTCCGGACGTGGCAGCAATCATATGACCGCTTGGCCCCACCACGCCACGAAAAACGCGATGAGCCAAGGATACCGGCCCCCCTGGTTAAGCCATGCGAACAAGAAGCGCGCGATTGGCGTTCATCCGAGTTTATTGGCGGTAAAAGCAGTGCTCTCAAAGGCAACATCCGCGAAACCGGCTTACAACCATCTCTCCACTGAGGAGCGTTGCCAGAAAGCCCGGTTCAGGATACCTGGGATATCGGT
>JAYUEJ010000533.1:0-4466 GCA_043739265.1 Rhodopila sp.
TGGCGTGCATCCGCCGCGAAGGGTCAACATCAAGGGCCGTTGGTATTACATGACCCAGAGCCAGGATGCCGGTCAGGCGCGGCACGCGGTCACAATCCCAGATCCGAAAGGCCGGGACGATCGGCGGGCCGGGGCCCCGATCGGTCCCAGCGGAACAGCCGGTCCGCCTCGCCAATCGGCTGATCGTTGATGGAAGCATGGCGCGCCCGCATCAGGCCGTTGGCGTCGAACACCCAGTTCTCATTGCCATGGGCGCGGAACCAGTTGCCGGAATCGTCATGATATTCATAGGCGAAGCGCACGGCGATGCGGTCGCCATCGAAGGCCCAGAGTTCCTTGACCAGCCGGTAATCCAGTTCCCGCGCCCATTTGCGGCGCAGGAAGGCCTCGATCTCCGCCCGGCCGTGGATAAACTCGGCGCGGTTCCGCCACACACTGTCTTCGGTGTAGGCGAGCGCCACGCGGGCGGCGTCGCGGCTGTTCCAGCCATCTTCGGCGGCTCGGACTTTTTGCACCGCGGTTTCCCGGGTGAACGGCGGCAAAGGCGGGCGGGTCGCTGACATGGAACCTCCAAGGTTCGCCTGTGTGCCGAACGGTCTATCGCGGTCCGCCCAATACGTTCAACGCCTCCAGGCCTGGAAACGTCTCCAGGCCTGGCCGGTAACGCGATCGCCTGAACGGAACCGTCCGTCGTCGCTCCGTCCTCGACCGCCCGAACGGGCCGGCGGCGGCGGCAATACATCCGCGCGGACACGATTACGCCCGGAATGAAAGTCCACCGGGTGGCCCCTCCTCCAAAGAAGAAAGACCGCCCGATATCCGGCAAGTCGCGCAATCAGAGGTGCGCGATGTTGCCCGCAGTCATTCCGGCGTTGCCCAGAAGCTCCACCTTCATCGCGACCGATGCCAGGGTCTGACTGTTGCCGCTGGTGTTGACGTAGACAAAAGTGTTGCCCCCCGAGACCTGCCACCCGATCGCGCCGCCGGCAATCGTCGTGGCATTCGCGGCAAGTGCCGCGATGCTGGCGAACTTCGTTCCCAGTCCGGTAAAGTCCAGCATATCCACCGAGGCATGGAAGTTGGTCACGATGTCCATCGCCGCCGCCGTCGAGTCGGACGTCGCGCCGAAAAGATAGGTGTTCGCCCCGGACCCGCCGGTCATCCTGTCCGCGCCTTGCCCGCCTTCGATCCACAGCTTTCCGGTCATGCCGGTGCCATTCACCGTGTCCGCGCCACCCAGGTCGTAAATGAACGATGGCGCGGACGACACCATGCCCGGCAAGGCGGCGAGATTGACGGTATCGCCGTTCTTGCCCGCGCCCACAACGACGTTCAGCGGCGTGGCGGCGGAAGAAATGCCTCCCGTCGTGTCCGTTGCGGTCAATGTCAGCGAGTAAAGCTTCCCGCCTGCCGCGCCCACCGGCCCGGACAGCCCGGTCTGCAACTGCGTCACGCCACTGGACGACGCGAGGACGAACGATCCCGCTCCGGCGCCTCCGATCGCATAGCTGAAACTGTCCGCCGCCAGCCCGCCAATCTGGCCAAGGCTCGCCAAGGCCTGCTTCGGGTTCAACCCGCTGCCCGCGATCAGTTTGCCAAGCGACGATGCGATGGGCGCGACCGAAACCCCGGACGGACCCGCATTGGTGCCCAGGATGGTCAGTGTCGCGGTATCGGCGACGGTGACACCGGCGTTCCCGTCGGTGACCTGATAGCTGAATGTCAGCCCGACGTTTTTGCCCACCGCCAGCGACGCGAACTGCGCCGGGTTCACCGTCAATTGGTTGTTCGCGGTCGAGAAAGCCACCGGCGAAGCCCAGACCCCGGAGGTGACGGCAACCGTCGCCTGGCCGGTGTTTCCGGACACCACGCTCAACACGTCCAGGTGGTCCACGTCGGTCGCGTTGCTCAGTAACGACAAGGTCACGGACGCGGCGTTCGCGGAAACGGTGCCACCCGACACCGCGCCGCTCACCACAGGCACGTCGTTCTTGCCCTGAACCGAGATGACGGTGGACGTGGGAACCGCGATCAACCCGTCCGAGGCGCTGTAAGTCACGGTCAGGTTCAGGACCTCGCCAAGCGACAGGTAATCGTAGGCGATGTTGTTGCTGTCGAAGACAAACCGATCGGTCGCGGCGTTGAAACTCAGGCCCGCGGGCAGGACCGGCTGGAGCCCCACGACATGCAGCCCCTGGTGATCGTCCACGTCGGACGCATTGCCAAGGGGATTGATGGTGATGAGACCGGAGCCCTCGTTGGGGGTGGACAGGACAGGGCCGGTGACCACCGGCGCGTCGTTAACGCCGATCACGGTCCACTGGATCGTGCCCATCGTCGTCGCCATGCCGTCGGTGATGCCGTAGCCGGCCACGACCGATCGGGTCTCACCCTGCCCCAAAGCCTGGAACGACGCATCGCCCGGGTTAAGGCTGAAACCGTGCGTCGCCGCATTATAACTCACACCCGCGGGCAGTAGCGCCGGCACGTTGACGACGCTCAGCACCGCGCCATCGTCGTAATCCATCGCGTTGGCGAGCACGTCGATGGTCTGGACCGCCGAGTCCTCGAACGCCACGCCGCCGGCCTGGGTCAGGATGACTGGCGCGTCGTTGACGCCGGTGACGGTAAAGCTGGCGGAATCCCCGACTGTCGCGGTACCATCGCTCACCCCGTAATTCCACACCACCGTTTCCGTCGCGCCCTGGGCCAAATGGCGGAACGACGGATCGTTCGGGAAGAACTGCGAGATCTGAATATCCGGCTGGTAGTAGCCGCCGGGGATCGGCACCGAATGCACGCCCCGGGCAAGCGGACCGGCGGCCAGTTTCAGCACGTCCTTCGCGTCGATGTCGGTGACATTCGCCACCGGGTTGAACGTGAACGCCGCTCCGCCTGCGGTCGCGGCGAAGGACTGCGTCCCCGTCACGACAGGAATGTCGTTGGCTCCGGTCACGGTGAACACGACGGACGCCGGTGTGACGGCGTAACCGTCGGTTACGCCGTAATTCACCGTCACCTGCGTTGTCTGGCCCAGGGACAGAGACTGATAGGCCGCATTGGACGGATCGATCGAAAACGTGGCAGCGGCGGCGTCGTAGCTCACGCCTGCGGGCAGCGAGCCAGCGGCGAAGTTCGCCGGGACGATCGGCGCTGACGGCGCGCCAGGCAGTGGAATGGGCGTGTAGGTCTGCGCAGTGACCCGCAGTACGGTGCCGTGGTCGACGTCGCTGGCCCGGCCAAGGGCGTTGACGGTTACGATGGCGCCGTCCTCGGTGGCCTGACCGGTGACGGCCCCGGCGACGGCCGGGGCATCGTTCACGCCGATCACGGTGAAAATCGCCTGCGCTGTGGTGTTCGCGATCCCATCGGTGACCGTGTAGTTCAGGGGCACATCCATCGTCTCGCCCTGAGCGAGGCTCTGAAACACCGGGTCGGAGGTGCGGATGGCGTAGGTGAGAATGTCCGGCTGGTAATAGCCGCCGGGCACCTGGGTCATAAAGATGCCGGCCGGCAGAGGTGTTTGCACGCCCGCGACCGACAGCACGTCCCGCGTGTCCACGTCGGACGCGTTCGCCAGCATATCGACGACATTCGGCCCAGAGATGGTCGCGGCGGAGGCGTCGTCGGCGGACCTGACCACGAGGATCGGGGGGGCGGATGCCACCAGGGCAGAGGCCTTGAAGCCTGCGGACGCGCCGTCCTCATGCACCGTCAACCGGACCGGTCCGGTCACCGTTGGCGCGCTGTTCGTGCCGGTGACGGTGAACACGGTCTTCGCCGCCGTCACGGTAAAGCCGTCGGACACGCCGTAATCGATCGAAACTGTTGCGGTCTGGCCTTGCGACAAATAGCGGTAGGCGGTGTTGGCGGGGTCGAGCGTAAAGGCGTGGCTGGCGGCGTCGTAGGTCACGCCGGCCGGCAGCACGGCGGGATCGAAAGGTTGCGCCGGGATGGGCGCCGCGGCGGCGAGCGCGATGGATTCCGCCCGGTCGTGCAGGGTATCGAAAATCGGGGCCACCGGGATGGGAGACGCGACCAATGTCAACACCGCGCCGTCGTCGGCATCGGTGGCCTTCGCCAAGGCATCGACTGTCACGGCCACGCCGCCCTCGGTCGCGGCGCCGTTCGCGGTGCCCGCCACCACCGGCGCGTCGTTCATGCCATTAACCGTGAAGATCGCCCTGGCCGCGACCGTGAACGCCCCGTCGCTGACGGCGTAATTCACGACCACATCCTGCTCCGCCCCCTGCGCGAGGTGCTGATAAGCGGCGTCCGAGGGATCGATGGTCAGCATCGCCGCCGCCGGGATCGTCATGTCCGGAACCACAGTGGCGGGGACGTATTGCGCGGGGTAGATGTAGTTGCCCCACCCGGTCGCGCGGGGACCGGCCGGAATGACATAGGCCGGTGTCGTGTGCCCCGGCACAAAGACGTCCGGGGTGGAAACATAGGTGACCCCCGCG
>JAYUEJ010000534.1:0-4462 GCA_043739265.1 Rhodopila sp.
TTTCGAACACATCCAGCGCCGCGCCGGCGACATGGCCGGACCTGATGGCATCGGCCAAAGCCGCTTCGTCCACCAGGCCACCACGGGCACAGTTGATGATACGAACGCCTTTTTTTGTCTTCGCCAACGATTCCCGCGACAGAATATTCTTGGTCGCGTCGGTCAACGGCGTGTGGATAGTAATGAAATCCGCCCGAGCCAGCACGGTATCGAGGTCGGCTTTCTCAACGCCCAGTTCCAGCGCCTTCTTCTCGGACAGATACGGATCGTAGGCCAGAACCCGCATTTTCAGCCCGACCGCACGATCGGCGACGATGGAGCCAATGTTGCCGCATCCGATCAAACCCAGGGTCTTGGCGGTCAGCTCGACCCCCATGAAACGGTTCTTTTCCCATTTTCCCGACTTGGTGGACGCGGATGCCTCGGGAATTTGACGCGCCAGCGCGAACATCATGGCGATGGCATGTTCGGCAGTCGTAATGGTGTTGCCATGCGGCGTGTTCATCACCACGACACCGCTTGCGGTCGCCGACCGGACATCGACGTTATCGACACCGATGCCGGCGCGACCGACGACCTTCAAACGGGGCGCGACATCCAAAAGCTCTTTCGTTACTTTGGTGGCGGAACGGATGGCGAGGCCGTCGTATTCTCCGATAATGGCGCGCAGATCGGCAGGAGACAGACCGGGTTTCAGATCGACTTCGATGCCGCGATTGCGGAAAATCTCGACAGCGGCCGGCGACAGCTTGTCGCTGATCAATACCTTGGGCATTGGACGTCCTATCGTTACTAAATTGAAGCGAATTCGGAGGCGACCCGGGCAGCGGCCCAGTCGAGCCAGGGCAGCAGCGCCTCGATATCGGTGGTTTCCACGGTGGCGCCGGCCCAGATTCGCAAACCCGGCGGTGCGTCGCGGTAAGCGGCGATGTCGTAGGCCACACCCTGCTTTTCCAGCAGCGACGCGAGCTGCTTCGCGGCCTGTGCCTGGCCGTCCGCTGATAACGCGGTGAACCAGGGGGCGGTTATCGTCAGGCAGATCGACGTGCAGGACCGGATCGTTGCGTCCAGGGCCAGGAATCCGGCCCAGTCGCTGTGTGCGACCCAGGCGGCGACGGCGGCCAGATTCGCCTCGGATCGTGCGACCAGCGCCGGCAGACCGCCGATGTCCCGGGCCCAGCGCAGGCCATCCACGGCATCCTCAACGCACAGCATCGACGGCGTGTTGATGGTTTCGCCTTTGAAGATGCCCTCGGCGAGTTTTCCTTTGGCGGTCAGGCGGAACACTTTTGGCAGCGGCCAGGCCGGTGTGTAGGTTTCCAGCCGTTCCACCGCGCGCGGCGACAGCGCCAGCATCCCATGCGCGGCCTCCCCGCCCAGCACTTTCTGCCAGGACCAGGTCACCACATCCAGCTTGTCCCAAGGCAGCGCCATGGCGAACGCGGCCGATGTCGCATCGCATATCGCCAGGCCCTGCCGGTCGGCCGCGATCCAGTCGGCGTTCGGCACCCGCACGCCGGAGGTCGTGCCGTTCCACGTAAACACGATATCCCGTGCCGGATCGACCGAGGCCAGGTCAGGCAGTTTCCCATACGGGGCGGACAGCACACGCGCATCGGCCAGCTTCAGGTGTCTGACGATATCCGTCGCCCAACCCTCACCAAAGCTTTCGAATGAAACGATATCGACGCCTCTGGCACCCAGCATGGACCAGAGCGCCATTTCGATGGCGCCGGTGTCGGAGCCGGGAACGATACCCAACCGCCAATCGGCTGGCATGCCAAGGATCGAGCGTGAAAGGGAAATCACCTCGGCCAGCCGCGCCTTTGGCTCCGCCGCGCGGTGACTGCGGCCGAGAAAAGCGCCCGACAAGGCGTCCAGCGTAAAGCCGGGACGTTTGGCGCACGGGCCGGAGGAAAAATTGGGATTTGACGGACGGACGTCCGGTGTCGCGGCGTTTGCCATTGCGGTTCTCCCTTACAGAAGAAAAGCGCCCCGGTGGGGGGACGTGACCCACCGCCAGCCCTAAACGAGCCACCCCGGCGGCGTCAAGATTTTTTTGCTGCGTCGCAACAATCCTCACGATCCCGTTAGCAGGCCGGTTTGTCCGTCCCAAAACGCCTCCTCCGGTGCTAAACGACGCGTCATCACCACAAAGTTTGGAGCTACCAATGACGGAGATCGATCAAATCTCTGCGCATCTGACCGTGCTGGAAACCGTGGTGAGACAGCTCATCACCCATCTCGCGGTGCGCGATGACGACCCGACACGCTGGGTCCAAACCCGCAAGACCCTGGCCATGAGCGCGATCGACGCCGACGGATCGCAACAGGCCGCGCTGTTGAATGATGCAATGACCGATTTCTTCGAACCGGCCGAAGCCGTCGCGAGCGATTACAGCGATCTCGGCAAATCGGGAACGCCGCGCGACGCCGGGCGTTAGACCGCTGAAGCCGCATGCGATGGACACGTTGTCCTTGGCGGCATGAGACGCCTGAACCAACGCGGAACATCCCATGAAGCTGCGAACTCTTTCCCTGACCGCATTGTTCCTGAGTGCTACATTGGCAATGGCGCAGACTCCGCCGCCAACGTTTCCAGCCAATCCAACCGTGCCGGTCGCGCCGCCAAATGCCGCCTCGGTACCGCCGGAGAAAATCGCGCCGCCGGACGGCGAGCTGAATACGCGCCCGTCGCAACGAAAGACCACGATCACACCACCCGATTTCGATCCGGCAATGACGGTCAGGCCACCGTCCGACACCACCGCAAGAACGCCGGTGATCCCACCGCCCGGCTATTTGGACGGCAAACCGTCAATCGTGCCGAAGTAGCGCTTTCAAAGCGGCACACACGGTCTCCACATCGCCATCCGTCAACTCCGGATACAGCGGCAGACTTAGAATTTCCCTTGCAGCAGCCTCGGTTTCCGGACAACCGGAAGGGCCGAGGGCGATGCGGCCAACATAGGCAGGTTGAAGATGGACCGGCATCGGATAATGAATGCCGGTGCCGATTCCGGCCGTTTTCAGTGCCGTCTGGAAGCGATCCCGTTCCGCCGAACGCGTGACATAGAGGTGGAAGACGTGCGTCACGCCGTCGCGGACGTGCGGAGGCCGCAACGCCCCATCCCCCAGCACCCCCGAATATACTCCGGCAATTGCCGCTCGGCGGGCATTCTGCGCATCCAGGTGGGTCAGTTTGACGCGCAGGATGGCGGCCTGGATTTCGTCCAGCCGGCTGTTCACGCCAACCTCATCGCTGATGTAATGTTTGTGCCAGCCGTATTGCCGCAGCGCCGCGATTCGTGTGGCCAGATCGGGATCGGACACCGCCACCGCGCCGCCGTCGCCCAGCGCGCCCAGGTTCTTGGTGGGATAAAAACTGAATGTCGCCGCATCGCCGAAGGTGCCGACTCGTTTTCCATGCAACCTGGCCCCGTGGGCCTGGGCGCAATCCTCGATCAGCGCGACGTTGTGTTGCCGGCACAGGGGAAGAATCCGGTCCAGGTCAACCGGCTGTCCATACAGATGCACGGCCACCACCGCCCGAATCGGCGGCAGTCCGGGCGGCGGTTCTTCCAACACAAGCCGCAACGCGTCCGGGTCCATCGTGTAGTGGACCGGATCGATATCGATCAGCAGCGGAGTCGCACCGGTCATTTCGATCGCCGCGACGGTCGCGACCGCGGTGTGGGAGACTGTTACGACCGTAGCACCGGGTCCCACGCCCAGGCCCCGCAGCGCCAAGGCAATCGCGTCTGTACCGTTCCCGCAACCAATGACCGAGGGCACCCCTAGCCAGGCTGCGAATTCGGCTTCGAAGGCGCGCAACTCGTTGCCAAGAATGTACCAACCTGACGACAAAGCACGCGCCACCGCGGCGTCGATCTCAGGCTTCAGCGCACGGTAACCGGCGCCCGGATTTGCTTGCGGGATCACAGGTAATCCCCCAGTCGATTTCTGTACCATTCCAGCGTCCGACCGATTCCGTCTTCCAGCGACGTCACCGGCGCCCAGCCCGACGCCGCGCGGAAAGCGCTGTCATCCGCATGGTAGCTGCCGATGTCGATAAGCGCGCGATCCGCCGGGAATTCCCGCGTGGTGTAGCGCCCCGTCCCGCCGGACAAACGAACCACAATATCCGCCAATTCCAGCAACGATGCCGGAGGCGCGCCGCCGATATTGAATATCCCGCCATGGCAGGCCGGTTGTTCGGCCGCCGCCAGAAAGGCGTCCGTCACATCATCGACATAGGTCAGATCGCGAAGCTGGGCGCCGCCCCAGACCTCGAACGGCCGGTTTTCCAGCACGCAGCGTATCCAAATGCCCAGGAAGGTCTGCCTGGCATCGCGGATGCGCAGACGCGGGCCGTAGCAGTTAGTCAACCGCAATGAAACCACCGGCCGGTTGCGAACGCGGTTCTCCAGCATCCAATACTGCTCGCCGGCGAATTTCGACA
>JAYUEJ010000535.1:0-4426 GCA_043739265.1 Rhodopila sp.
ACAAAATTTTTGTGCCCGCTTCCCGCGACCAGCAATGTGCGCTCGGACGCTACGGCGTTGGTGCCGAGCCTTTCTCCGTGGCCGCCGTGGTCCTCGTTCTTCCTCCGTGTTGAAAACCGTGGTTGCTTGCGGGAGAAAACACACCCGCGATCGTCGTTTTCAACTCGCGATGACGGACTCGTTCGATGACGGCAGGCGGGGGGTGACGGTAGGCAGAATAACGGCGCGCGGGTTCTAATGCAGCGTCACCCCGGCCGGCGCGGCGATGGCGGTACAGAAGGCCACGCGCGGACGCAGGGCGGACATGATTTCGGTCAGCGAGGGAAAGACGCCGACCTCGGTCATCGTGTCCCAATGCACCTGATCCAGGCGGAAGCCGTAGGTCTCACGGCTGATCACGAAGCTGGGACCGTTCGCGTCATCGCCAGCGTCGGGCAGCAGCACCAAAGTGGCCTCCTCGGCGCAGATACCCTGCAATTCCACCGACCATTCGGGCGCGATCTCCGCCATCGCGAACTGCATCGACACCAGATCGGCGTCGGACAGCGGCCGCACCCGCACACTAAAGGCGAGATCGAGACTTGTCTGGACGCCGGGCCGCTTGATGGACATCGCAATCTCCAGGTGCAGGCGGGAAATCGAACTGAGAACGCAAGGTAATCTTGCACACCGGAGCGGCAAAATAAAGTGTCATTTATCGAAAATTGAATATTAAATAATACGCTCTATTTCATAGGGCCGTTAACGTCGCGTGGAACGAGACGCCGCCGCCGATCGCCGTGCCAGTGTCAACACCGCGTTGCGGCACAGCGCATGATCCGGCCAGCCGGTGCGCTTGCAACCGCGTTCCGCCTCGGCCAGGGCTGCCATGGCGGCGGACAAAGTGGCGGCCGGCCACAACCCCAGTGAACGGGTGAACGCCCCGACCTTCTGGTAGAACACCGGGGGCCTGATGCCCTTCACCGCGTCGCCGGCCCCAATGCCTTGCTCGTCCATCGCCAACCGCGCCCGGTGCAGCTTCTGCAGGTGCCCGAGCGCCGCGCGCAGGACCTGAACGGGGGCGGCGCCTTCCGCGACGGCGGCCTCCAACGCCCGGTCGGCGGTGGCGACATCGCCGGTGGTGGCGGCGAACAAGGCATCGTCCAGCGACAGCCCGGCCAGGTCGCCGACGCAGGTCATCGCCGATTCCAGATCGACCCGGTTGCCCGCACCCACATACAGCGCCAATTTCTCCAGTTCGGCGCGCGTGGACGCTCGGTCGGCACCCAGTTGCTGGGTCAGCCAGGTCAGGGCATCCGGCTCGATACCGGCGCCGTTGGCCCGCAGGGTTTCCCGGATCGTTTCTTCCAGGGCGCGCCCCTCTTCGGGGTAGCAGCCGATCGCCGCGCAATCGGGGGAGGCCTCCAGCGCCGTCCGCAGCTTTGACCGCGAGGCGATCGTCGGCCCCTCCAGCACCACCAGCGCCGCCGCCCTGGTTTTCAGCAGTGCCTGCACCGGTTCGGTCGCCGCGTCTGTCACATCACGCACGCGGACGACCCGGCGGCCGCCGATCAGCGACAGGCCCGCCGCCTCATCGGTCAAACGCCTGATCTCCTCCCGCGGCAAATCGGTCACCAGGAACGGATCGTCGAGTGAGCCGGCAACGGCACGCACAAGACTTTCCGCTCGGTCGCGGATCATGCCGGCATCGTCGCCGAACAGCAGCACGACCCGGCAGTCCCCGGGATCGCGCAGGAAGGACGGGACGCGGGCCGCCGCGAGTTTCATCAGCGCTACCCGGCCTGTTTCGCCGCCTGTTGGCGGAACCAGATGGCAAGCTGGGTGGCGATCTGCGTGGCCAGGTTCTCGGCGATGGTCTTTTGCTTCGCTTCGGTTTCAAGGTCGGCGGCGAAATACTGTGAATCGAACACGTTCACACCATCCATCGCCCGAGCGAGGCCCGAGGCCAGCGGCGTCCGTTTGGCATCGCGGGCGAGCAGGCGCCAGTTCGCGGTGCCGTTCAGCCGGAACCGTGTTGCCAGGTTGCTGGACTCGATGGCGATGCCTTCGCCGGCGATGCTGAATGAGACGGTCAGGTCGTAAGTCGCCGGGGTGCCGGAGTCGTTGCCGAACCGCTGCTGCAACGCCTGGCGCAAAAGCTGCCCTGGCCGGTCGGGGATGATGCCGACATAAACGGCAGCCAGTTCCCGTTGCGCCACGCCGGGCCGGCCGGCGGCGGTGGGCATATAGACAGGCTGGAATCCGCAGCCGCTGAGCATGGCCAATCCGCCAAGACAGAGCAAACGGCGGCCTACCGGGTCGGTCATCCCACCACCACGAAGTTGACGATGCGGTTGGGCACATGCACGCGCTTGACGATGCGCTTGCCTTCCAAAGCCTTGGCCACGTTCGGATCGGCTTCCGCCGCCGCCAGGACGATGTCGGCGGCGGCGTCTGGTGCTGCCTCTATGGTGCCGCGCAGTTTGCCCATGACCTGTACCGCGATGGTGACGCTGTCGGCGACGAGCAGTGCGGGATCGGCCTCCGGCCAGCTCAGTTCCGCGACGAGGTGGACACTGTCCGGGAACAGGCGGGCATAAATTTCCTCGGCCAGATGCGGCATCATCGGGCTGCTCAGGCGGGCCAGCGCTTCCACCGCTTCGCGGCGCGCCCAGGATAAGCCGGCCTCCGAACCACCGGCTGGCACGACGGTGCGTTCGGCGTCGGTGATGGCGTTGGCGAGTTCATACAGGCGGGCAACGGCGACGTTGTAAGTAAAGCCCTCCAGCGCGTCGGTCACCGCGGCGATGCAGCGATGGGTGGCACGGCGCAGGGTGCGGCCGGCGGGGCCGAATGTGTCAGGCATGATCTCGGCGCGGATGCCATCCAGCGCTTCGGCGAGGCGGAAGATGCGCTGGGTGAAGCGGAACGCCCCCGCGGCGCCGGATTCGGTCCATTCCATGTCGCGTTCGGGCGGGTTGTCGGACAGGATGAACCAGCGCGCGGTGTCGGCGCCGTAGCGGGCGATGATGGCGCCGGGGTCGATGGTGTTGCGCCTGGATTTGCTCATGGCTTCCACGCGGCCGATGGTCACGGGTTCGCCGGTTTCCCGCATCGTGGCGGTGCCGTCGGGTCGTTTCTCGATCTCTTCCGGATACAGCCAGCGGTTGTCGGGTGCGCGGTAGGATTCGTGGTTCACCATGCCCTGGGTGAACAATCCGGCGAAGGGTTCCTCGACCGAGACGTGGCCGGTGTCCTTCATCCCGCGGGTAAAGAAGCGGGAATACAGCAGGTGCAGGATCGCATGCTCGATGCCGCCGATATACTGGTCCACCGGCAACCAGTGATCCACCGCCGCCTTGACCAGCGGGATGTCGGCGCCGGGGGAGCAATAGCGGGCAAAATACCAGGAACTGTCCACGAAGGTGTCGAACGTGTCGGTTTCCCGGCGGGCTTTCTTACCGCATGCCGGGCAATCGACGTGTTTCCAGGTCGGGTGGTGATCCAGCGGGTTGCCCGGGCGGTCGAACGTCACGTCGTCCGGCAGGCGGACCGGCAACTGGTCGTCTGGGACCGGGACGATGCCGCAGGCGTCGCAATGGATGATCGGGATCGGGCAGCCCCAGTAGCGTTGGCGGGAGACTCCCCAATCGCGCAGCCGCCAGTTGGTCAGGCCTTTGCCGGCGCCCCCGGCTTCCAGTTTTTCGATGGCGGCGCGTTTGGCGGCATCGACGTCGAGCCCGTCCAGAAAGCCGGAGTTGAAAGCGGTTCCGGGGCCGGTGTACGCCTCTTTCGCGACGGTGTAGGTGGCTGGGTCGGCGGCCGGCGGCAGCACGACAGGCGTCACGTCCAGGTGGTATTTCCGAGCGAAGTCGAGGTCGCGCTGGTCGTGGGCGGGGCAGCCGAAGATGGCGCCGGTGCCGTATTCCATCAGCACGAAGTTCGCGATCCAGACCGGGTAGGTGGCGCCTTCGACGAACGGGTGTTTGACGCGCAGGCCGGTGTCGTAGCCGAGTTTTTCTCCAGCCTCGATAGTGACTTCGGAGGTACCGCGGCTGCGGCATTCGGCGACGAATTTTTCCGCGTCCGGGTCGCTGGCGGCGGCGGCGGCGGCCAGGGGGTGTTCCGGGGCTATGGCCAGGAAGGACATGCCGTACAGCGTGTCCGGACGAGTGGTATAGACTTCCACGTCGTCCGTTCTGTTATCCAGGGCGAAAGTGACCTTCGCCCCCTCACTGCGGCCGATCCAGTTGGCCTGCATCAGGCGAACGCGTTCCGGCCAGCGGTCGAGTTTGTCCAATGCGTCCAGCAGCTCGGGCGCATATTTGGTGATGCTGAAGAACCATTGACTGAGCTGCTTTTTCTCGACGGGAGCGCCGGAACGCCAGCCTTTGCCGTCGATCACCTGCTCATTCGCCAGCACGGTGTTATCGACGGGATCCCAGTT
>JAYUEJ010000536.1:0-4399 GCA_043739265.1 Rhodopila sp.
CGGCCGCCCCGCGGGGTCGTGCTGTTCGCGCCGTGCAGCTTCAACTCGCTGAACAAATTGGCGCAGGGGATCGCCGACAGCCTGGCGCTGTCGGTGGCGGCGGAAGCGATCGGGCGAGGCACCCCGGTGATCGTGGCCGCCTCGCTGAACCAGCCGCTGCTGGACCATCCGGTGGCGCAAGCCTCGCTGCTGACGCTGCCCAAGTGGGGCGTGATCGTCGTGCCGCCGGCCGATGACGGCGGAGGGCCTCGGCTCGCCCCGACCGAACGGTTGCTGGACGCGGTGCGTCCGTTTGCCCGCCGGGGCTGACATTTGGACCGTCCGGCCGTATCCATGTCCGGCACATCATCAACACCAGCCAAGGCACCACGATGAACCTGACATCCGGACTGATCGGCACCGAAACAACGGGATCCATCGGGTGGCTGATCTGGGACAACCCCGGGAAGCTGAACGCCCTGTCGCCCGGCATGTCCGAGGACGCGCTGACCGTGATCGAGGCGTATGAGGCCGATCCGGCCATCAAGGTGGTGGTCATGCGCGGTGCCGGCCGGAAAGCCTTCATCTCCGGCGGCGACATCAAATCCTTCGACAAAACCCGCGCCGACGCCGAAACCGCTCGGTTGGCGCGTGAGGCGCCTGGGAAACTGCGGCTGAAGCTGCTGAACCTGGAAAAGCCGCTGATCGCGATGATCTACGGGTATTGCCTGGGCGGCGGACTGGGCATGGCGCTGAACGCAGATATGCGGTTCGCGTCCTCGGACGCCCAGTTCAGCGTGCCGGCGGCGTTGCGCGGCATCGCCTACGCGCCCGAGGGCCTGAAGTCGCTGGTCGATTTGGTCGGCCCCAGCATCGCCAAGGACATCATGTTTTCCGGCCGCCGGTTGAAGACAGAGGAAGCCCTGCGGATCGGCCTGATCAACCGCGTGGTGGATGCGGAAGAGCTGGAGGCGGTCACGATCGCCTACGCCGAAACCCTGGCCGCGAACGCGCCGCTGTCGATCCGGGCATCGAAATTCTTCATCAACCAGCTCGGCCTGGAGCGCGCCCAACGCAACGAAGCGCGCATGGACGCGATGCAGCGGGAAGCCGAGAACAGCGCGGACTTCAAGGAAGCGACGCGGTCATTCGTGGAAAAGCGCAAGCCGGTGTTTCACGGGCGGTAAGGCGAAGAACACGCTTGGCCGCCTCGGCCGCGCGCGGTTCCTGCTGCCCTGATGCAGGGGATGACCCTGATTTTTCCCAGGCGGCCCCGGTCATCTCGTTCGACCGTCAGATCGAATGGCACTGCCCGCTCCTGCCCGTAAGGACGTTGACAAAAAGGCTACTTGTAGCTACACTCTTCCAGTGATCTCTGTATCCATCCGCGATGCCAAAAACCGCCTCAATGAACTTGCACGGCAGGTTGAGGGCGGTGAGACCATCGTCGTCACGCGCAACGGCCGGCCGGTGTTTGATCTCGTACCGCATCGGATTCGCAAAGGTCTGCATCTCGAGGCAATCGACGCGTTTAAGGCACGGCACCACATCACGTCCATCGCACCATTCATCGCAGATGACTTCGACGATCCGTTGCTGGAGAATTTTCTACTCTCCCGGCTGCCGCCTGACTTAACTTAGACTGCTTTTAGATACGCATATTCTGTTGGCTGTCCTCGAGAAGCGAACTCAGACGTTCGCTTCAGGTGTGCAGCGCCTGCTGACGGAACTAGCGGGCGAATTCCATGTCAGCGTGGCCAGTCTATGGGAAATCGCGATCAAATGGCGGCTCGGGAAACTGTAGCTCACGCCCCCGCGCCCGCAAATCCTCGATCGCCGCCGCATCGTACCGCAACCCCGCCAAAGACCGGTCAACGGCAGAGTGGCCGTCTCATGACCCCCCTGCGGTGACGAGCCGGCGACCGTTCATCCCCGGGTCATGCCCGAGGATGAAAATGTATCGTTAAGGATCGATCCGCGCGGTCGCCGATCCGGCAACGACTTCCTTGCCGTCCTGGTTCTTCGTGGACAGCGTCAGATCGACGTAGTGCTGGCCGCCTTCTTCGCGTAGCCCGACCACCGTCGCCGTGGAATCCAGCGTATCGCCCGGCCACACCTGATTGGTGAACCGCACGCCGAATGTCGTTAGTGTACCGTCGCCGACATAGTTGGTCAGCATTTTCCCGGTCAGTCCCATCGTCAGCATGCCGTGCGCGAACACGCTGGGATAGCCGGCGACCTGAGTCGTATAAACCTCATCGGAGTGCAGCGGATTGTAATCCCCCGATGCGCCGGCATATTGAACGATCTGCGTGCGAGACAAATTCTCGACCACACGCTCGCTGTGGGTATCGCCGACCTTCAGGGCGGATGTTTTCAATGCCATGATCTTGTCCTCAGCCTTGATCCACGGGACGTTCGGTTGTCACACCGACACCACGGGCGGTGATCACCAGTTCACCGGCCTGGTCCCGGTATTCGGTAACCCGTTCCCGGAACGTCAGCTTGCCGGCGCGCTTGCTTTCCTTTTCCCAGACCTTGCCGGGCAGGGTTTCGGCTGTCAGCACATCCCCCGGGCGGACGTGACGGTGATATTCATAATGCTGTTCGGCATGCAGCCCGCCCGACGACGTCGGCTTGCCCTCGACCCCGCTCGGCCCCTTCGCCGATCCGAACCATTTCTGCCCTGGCTTCGGGCGCAAATGGTATTCGGAATCGAATTGTGCGACCGCTTGCGCGAAGCTGGGTGGGGCGATGATGCCGCCGGCTGCGGTGGCTTTCGCCGCCGCCGCGTCGTGATACACAGGGTTGGTGTCGCCGATCGCGTGCGCGAACATCATGATGTGGCTCGCTTCCACGGGGAATGTAATTTTGGCCAAGGTGTCCCTCCATTTGCTTTTGCCCCGACAGGTTAGCAGGGTTGCCGAAAGAAGAAACAGGCGGGTCGGCGCATGAGGCGCCCGTTACGCCGCCCGGGCATGCGGGCCGCACTGGAATCGGCGGCGATCCCAACCTTCAGCGGGCCGCGCATCATGGCTGCATCGGCGGACGCCATCCACTTCCTGCGCGCCCCCGGCTGGCTGCCGCGCGGCCGGCGCGTCTATGCGATCGGCGATATCCATGGCTGCCTGCACAAGCTGCGGTCGCTGCACGGCCTGATCGCCGCTGATTTTTCGAACCGCCCAACCGGGTCGGCGGTCCTGGTGCATCTGGGGGACGTGATCGATCAGGGGCCGGACAGCGCCGAGGTGGTCGCATACCTCTCGGCCGGTCCGCCGGTTGCCGGACTCCCGGTGGTGAATTTGCTGGGCGATCATGAACGCATGCTGCTGGACGCGCTGGCCGGCGACCGCGCCGCCGCGACCGACTGGCTGTGGGCCGGCGGCATACAGGCTCTGCCAAGCTGGGGATTAAGCCCCGAACTGCCGCGCGAGGAATGGGAAGCGGCTTTGCCCGCCGCCCACGTCGCATGGCTGCGTACTCTGCAACTCACCCACCGCGACGGAAGCTACCTGTTCGTCCATGCCGGCATCCGGCCCGGTCTGCCTCTGGCGGACCAGTCGCGTGACGATCTGGTCACCATGCGCCAGCCGTTCCTGTCCACCGAACAGGATCACGGGTTCGTCGTCGTGCATGGTCACTCGTCCGGTCCGTCGGTGCATATCGCGGCCAATCGGATCGGGCTCGATACCGGCGCGGGGATCGGCGGCAAACTGACCTGCGCGGTGCTGGAAGACGATCTGCTGGGGTTGTTGGCGGTTTAACCGGCGCCGGCGGCGGCCCGCGCACCCGGATCAAGCGCCCCGATCCGGCAGCCTGTTGCACTCTGTGGAACACTGTAACGATTCGAAACTGTTATTGGTGTGATAATGCACTCATATCGGTGGCAGTGAGTCTTCGAATCAGGGAAACAGGTCATTGACGAATTCCATTTCCGGCGTTGTCGTCCCAGCGACAGAAAACACGTTCTTTGGCGCGACCATCCCCGGCACGATCACCACCACGCCGCACACCTGGACGGCCGATCAGCAGGGTCTGTTCAATACCACCACCGACCTGAAGGCGGAGTGGCAGGGCTATTACGACCAGATGGTCTCCGGCAACGCCGCAACCCTGACGTTTGTTCAGCGGCTGGAGGGCAACGCCCAGGCGGTCTTCCTGAACACCAAACTCAACACCCTGGACGCATCGACCCGGGCACGCGATCGCGCCGACATCCAGCGCGAATACGACGCCGTCTCCGGCGCGATGACAACGCTCGGCAACACCGGTATGGCCGTGCTGACGTCAGCGGATTATCTGAGCATAGAGCGGACCTTGCAATCGAACCCGGTGTTGCAGGAACTCGCCATGCAGGGGCACGGTCTAAACAGGCCGAGCGACCCGAAATATAACGGCTACACAAACGATTTCCAGAACG
>JAYUEJ010000537.1:0-4394 GCA_043739265.1 Rhodopila sp.
GCCGAGGTCAATCCGGCCGGGATGCAAGGCCGCCAGGGTGCCGAATTGCTCGGCGATGATCAGCGGCGCGTGGTTGGGTAGCATGATGCCACCGGCGCCGATGCGAATTGTGCTGGTGGCGACTGCGACGTGGGCCAGCGCCACGGCCGTCGCGGCGCTGGCGATGCCGGACATGTTGTGGTGCTCCGCCATCCAGTAACGGGAATATCCCAACGCTTCGGCATGGCGGGCGAGGTCGATCGAGTTGCGCAACGCCTGGCCGGTGTCGCTGCCTTCGGGAACCGGGGAGAGGTCGAGAATGGATAATGGGATCATGCGAGGTATATGGGGGAAGATGACGCCGAACGAAATACCGCCTGTGCTTCATCCTTGCAGGTCCGGCAATGCGTCACTCGGTTCCATGCAACGACGACCGCTGCCCCACTTGTCCCGCGCGGCATCCGGAGACATGGTGAGGCATGTCCGTCTCCATCCCGTTCGACAACACCTACGCCCGCCTGCCCGACCGTTTCCATGCGCGGCTCGATCCGACCCATGTGGCCGCGCCGAAGCTGGTGCGGGTGAACGCCGCGCTGGCGGAGCTATTGGGAATCGATCCCGAGCAACTGGCCACGCCTGAGGGCGTCGCCATGCTGGCCGGCAACCGGGTGCCAACCGGCGCTGAACCAATGGCGCTCGCTTATGCTGGCCATCAGTTTGGTCATTTCGTCCCGCAATTGGGGGATGGCCGGGCGAACCTGCTGGGGGAGGTCGTCGGGCGGGACGGTATCCGGCGCGACATCCAGTTGAAGGGGGCCGGCCCGACACCGTTTTCCCGTCGTGGGGATGGCCGTGCGGCATTGGGTCCGGTGCTGCGCGAATACCTGATCAGCGAGGCGATGGCCGCCCTCGGCGTGCCAACCACCCGCAGCTTGGCGGCGGTAACGACCGGGGAGGCGGTACGGCGTGAGACGCTGCTGCCCGGTGCCGTGCTGGTTCGGGTCGCAGCCAGCCATATCCGTGTCGGCACGTTCCAATATTTCGCTGCCCGGGGTGACGAGGCCGGCGTCAAACTGTTGGCGGATCACGCCATTGCTCGGCATTACCCTGACGCCGCGAGCGCCGCGAACCCGTACCGGGCGTTTCTGGATGGCGTTATCGCGCGGCAGGCCGATCTGGTGGCGCGATGGCTGTTGATCGGCTTTATCCATGGGGTGATGAACACCGACAACTGCTCTATTGCGGGCGAAACGATCGATTACGGTCCCTGTGCTTTTATGGACGCTTACGATCCGGGCACGGTGTTCAGTTCGATCGACCAGCATGGCCGGTACGCGTACGGCAACCAGCCGCGGATCGCGCTGTGGAACCTCACGCGGCTGGCCGAGTGTCTGCTGCCGTTATTGGGCGGAACCGACGACGGGGCGAAGGACGCGCTTGCAGCGTTTGGACCGGCGTTCGAGGCGGCTTACTTCGGCGGTTTGAGGCAAAAAATTGGTCTGGCGACCGAACACGACGGGGACAACGCCCTGACCCGGGACCTGCTGGCGCTGATGGCGGAGGACGAGGCCGATTTTACGCTGACATTCCGGAAACTATGCGATGCGGCCGAGGCGCCGGCGGGCGATGCGGCTGTCCGCCTGCTGTTCAAGGACGTCAACGCCTACGATGCCTGGGCGGCGCGATGGCGTGTCAGGCTGGCGGCGGAAACGGGACCGGCCGCGGCGATGCGGGCGGTCAATCCAGCTTTCATCCCACGCAACCACCTGGTGCAGGCGGCGCTGACCGCAGCCGTCGAAAGCGCCGATTTCCAGCCGTTCGAAGACCTGCTTGACGTGCTGGCGCGACCTTATCGCGACGATCCTGCCCTGGATCGCTACGCAACCCCGCCCGGGGATGAGGAACGGGTACTACAGACTTTCTGCGGGACCTGACCTTGATGGTGCCGGCCGATTGAGGATATCGGCCCGACCGCTGTCCCTATTGGCAGATATAGCTCGACCGCATTTTGTCGTCGCTGCGTGGGTTGATGCTTTCCAGCCTCGCCGAGGACTTGCCGAAGATCGCGCACTTATCGTTCGCCATCGCTTCTGCGTATTTCAGTTCGCCGGCAGGGCTGTTGCGGAAGTCGATCAACACGGAGGAGGCGCTGCCGGACACGAATTCCACGGTCGCTCCGGGCCCGGGGGTGACGACGTTGCGCGCATAGTTATAGGCACCGCACCCGGTCAGGGTGCCTGCCATCAGGCCTGCGATCAAGATGTTGGCTGGCTTCATCGAAACATGCCCTTTCCGCGATCATTGCTCCGGCATCGATGCGATCCGGGTTATGCAATTATGCGGATGACGTACCCGCTCTTTCGGTTCCGGGCAAGGCCAGGAATGGCTCGTTTCCGGGCAATCGGATTTGCAATGTCGCATGCCGGCCCTCTGAGGCCCGGCCGGGCTCGCGCGGCGGATGCGTTACGACGATCGCGGAGGATGTTGGGGCAGCGACTGCTTGTCGCTGCATCACTGGTGGAGCCGAGGGGAATCGAACCCCTGACCTCCTGAATGCCATTCAGGCGCTCTCCCAACTGAGCTACGGCCCCGACCGGTGAGGCAGGGGGTATAGCCACCTCGTTCGGCCGGATCAAGGGCAAGAATGAGGAAAAGTTGGGATTGCTTCGAACCCGGGAAAGTTGGTCCTGGTTATGGCAAGAGTCGGATCAGATGGCACGCGGGACGAATGTCATTCGCGGCGCCGGAACGCCCAATACAGCGGTTGCCGTCCGGCACGCAGCGCCTTGGCCTCGTATCGGGTCGGCGGCCAGCCCTCGGGGCGCGTCGTGGCGGGTTCGGTGACGTCGAACAGCGTCTGCGTGGCCATCACGTCGCGCACCCAGTGCTGATACGTTGGATCGTCGCTCGCCACGCGCCATTCGGCACCCGGTTTCAGCACGCGCGCCAGCAGCGGCAGCATCGCCGGATGAACGAAGCGGCGCTTGGTGTGGCGCATCTTCGGCCACGGGTCCGGGAACATCAGGAACAGCCGGTCGAGGCTGGAATCGGGCAGCCTGCGCAGCAACACACGCGCATCGTCGGTCCAGAGATGCAGGTTCGGCGGCAACGGCGCGCCGGCTTCCTCGCCCTCCGGTATCAGGGCCGAGAGCAGCGAGCAGATACCGTTTTCGAACACCTCGCAGGCGATCAGCGTGACCTTGGGATTCGCTCGCACTTGCGCCAGCGCGTGTTCCCCGCCGCCAAAGCCGACTTCCAGCCATAACGGCCCGTCCGGCAGCGCGTCCGGCAATGCCAGCCGGGGAAGCGTTACCTCCAGCAGGAGGGCCTGCCGGGGGCGCAGTTTGTGGCCGCGCGCCCGGCCATACAACCGATCCGGTGGCGGTTTTACCGCCCGAATGCTGCTTTCAGCGCCGGCACCAGATCCGTCTTTTCCCACGTGAAGGTGCCTTTCGTGTCGTCCGGCTCGCGCCCGAAATGGCCGTAAGCCGAGGTCGGCACATAGATCGGCCGGTTCAGCTTCAGGTGTTCGCGGATGCCGCGCGGCGACAGGTTCATCACATCCCGCAAGATCTTTTCCAGGCGGGTTTCGTCCACGTCCTTGCCGGTGCCGTGCAGGTCCACATAGACCGACAAGGGGCGCGCAACGCCGATCGCGTAGCTGATCTGCAATGTGCAGCGATCCGCCAGGCCGGCGGCGACAACGTTCTTCGCCAGATAGCGGCAGGCATAGGCAGCGGAGCGATCGACCTTGGTCGGATCCTTGCCGCTGAACGCACCGCCGCCGTGCGGAGCCGCGCCGCCGTAGGTATCGACAATGATCTTCCGGCCGGTCAGACCGCAATCGCCGTCCGGCCCGCCGATGACGAAATTGCCGGTCGGGTTCACATGGAACTCATCCTCGGCGCACATCCAGCCCTTGGGCAGGATCGACTCGACCAGCGGCCAAAGTTTGCCTTTGATTTCGGCCTGTTCGATTCCGGCTTCGTGCTGGGTGGAAACGACGACCGAGGTGGCGCCGACCGGCTTGCCATCGACATAACGCAGGGTGACCTGGCTCTTGGCGTCCGGCAGCAGCCCGGCCACCGACCGGTCACCGACCTTGCGGAGGTCGCGAATGGTACGCAGGATCGCGTGCGAGTAATGCAGCGGCGCCGGCATCAGCGACTCGGTCTCGAGGCACGCATAGCCGAACATAATGCCCTGGTCGCCGGCGCCCTCGTCCTTGTTGCCGGCGCTATCGACGCCTTGCGCGATGTCGGAGGACTGCGAGTGCAGATGCACCGCGACGTCCGCGTTTGCCCAATGGAAGCCGTCCTGCTCATAGCCGATGTCGCGAATGGCCATGCGAGTCAGGTGGGTCAGCAGTTCGTGGGTGACCGTCCCCGGCCCACGGGTTTCGCCGGCCAGGACGA
>JAYUEJ010000538.1:0-4385 GCA_043739265.1 Rhodopila sp.
CCTACCACGGTGCGGTCGTGGCGGAATGGTAGACGCGCAAGCTTGAGGTGCTTGTGGGGGTAACCTCGTGGAAGTTCGAGTCTTCTCGACCGCACCAAAAAATCCCGGACCCCGGCGCCGTCAGCGCGGCCGGCGTGACGTATGGCGGTTTATCCAGACGAAAGCATCGACCAGCCAGTCCTTCTCGTTGAACGACGCCAGATGCTTTTGGGTGTGAACCGAAAGCCGAGCGGTGACGATGACGATCCACAGGATGAAAAGCCCGAACACCACGAACGGCGACCATGCCTGTATCATTACCATCACCCTCCAGAGCGCTGTTCTTAAAATGCTCGGAACCCGGCTGGAATTCAACCCTTTCCGACGAGCTCCATTTCCAACATGTATGCCAGCCACATGTTCGTTGCCCCCAGGAGTGTCATCGGACCCAGCCAGGACCATCCGATATGGCTGGCTAACAGGGTCACCGAAAACATCATCGATTCCACGAAGAATGCGAGTATTAATACCAAAAGAAAGACCAGTGCCGTCCGGTCGGTTCGCCCGGTGTTCCAGAACACTCTGACGCAATCGACGATCGCATTGCCGGCAACGGCCACGCACAGCAATACGATCTGGATCGGCCAGAACCGCAGATCGGTGAATGTCCGGTCCGCGGCCGGAAAAGTCCCGGGCGGCGCGGCTCCGAGCGCCAGCAGCATCAGAAACTGACAGCCGATTGGTATTGCCGCGACAATCAGGCCGACCAGCAGCATCCGCCGCTGTTGCCGCTTGATATTCAAGTGTTCAGTCCCGTCCGCCATCCGATGCGTCCCGTGCCAGCCGCTCGGGGGCATGGCGCACCGGGGCGGTCAGGGCATTGGGCGCAGCGAAAGATGAACGACCGGTTAATCGCGGGTGTCGCGGTTCCAGATTTCTATCGCGCTACGAACGCCAACGCCGCCCCAGCCCAGGCCGTCACCGTCCACAACCCCAGCAGCGCCACCTGCGCCTTCGGGGTCAACGCCGGAGCCTGCCCGTCCTCCGCGATCGCCCGCCCGCCATTCAGTGCCAGAGCCGTCACCGGCAGATACACTACAAAGCTCGCCAGCGTCGCCAGCAGCAGACCGGTCAGGCAAGCCTGCACACCGAATACGAAATACGTCGCCAGAGCCGCCGCCACATGCGGCAGGCCCGGCAACCACGGCTGGTCAGCCGAATAGCCCGCACCAACCGTCAGAGCACGAACAGCACGCATCGTTCAATTCCCCACGTCTGCGGACAGATTGTCATGAAAGTTCAGTCCGGCGGTCGTTTCTTTCACGACACCCACCCGAATCACATAGTCGCCAAACCGTTCGCCGTCCTTGCGCTGTGACGCGTATGACCCGAACAGCGGCGACAAAGCCGCAACGATCTCGTCGCCATCCACATCCCGGCGATGCAGCTTGTTCAGCCGCGAGCCGTCATGCGCGCCGCCCAAATACAAGTTGTAAACACCGGGAGTCCGCCCGACCAACCCAATTTCGGAAATGTAAGGCCGAGCACAGCCGTTTGGACAGCCGGTCATGCGGATGGTGATTTCGTCGTCGCGCAAACCGAAGCGATCCAGTTCGTTCTCCAGCAACGTCACCAGATCGGGCAAATAACGTTCGCTCTCCGCCAGCGCCAGCCCACAGGTCGGCAACGCCACACAGGCCATCGCACTCCGCCGCAGCCCACCCACCGGCTGATCCAGCCCGTACTCGGCCAGCAAAGCCTCAACCGCGGTCCGAGACGCAGCCGGAATATCCGCGAGAACCAGATTCTGGTTCGCGGTCATAACAAACCGCCCGACACCCAGTTCGGCGATCGCATGCAGCCCTTGCATCATCCGGCCCTTGATCCGGCCATTCTCTACGAACAGCCCGAAATGCGCCGCGCCGTCGGCGTCCTGGATCCAACCCATCCGGTCGCCGGTCGAAACAAACGCGTATGCCCTGGCCGGTTCTAACTTCACCGCCAGTCGCTCATTCACCAAAGCAACGAACCTGTCCAGCCCCATGTCGTCGATGGTGTATTTCAACCGAGCATGCTTGCGGTTGGATCGATCGCCGTGGTCGCGTTGGACGGTGACGATTTTCTCCGCCACATCCACCGCCCGTTCGGCGGTGCAAAAACCAATCACATCGCCGGCCCGCGGGTACGTCTCAGGCTCGCCATGAGTCATGCCCATGCCGCCGCCGACCACTACGTTGTAGCCAACGATACGATCCTGCGTGACGATCGCGATGAACGAAAGATCATGCGCGAACACATCGACATCGTTATGCGGCGGCAACGCCACTGCGATCTTGAATTTGCGTGGCAGGTAGGTGCGGCCCAGGATTGGTTCATCCTCGATCACGCCGCCGGCCACTTTTTCCTCATTCAGCCAGATCTCGTGCCAGGCACGGGTGCGCGGCAGCAGATGAACGGAAATATCGCGCGCCAAATCGCTGACCTGCGCATACAGGCCCTTCTGCCATGGCACGACCGAAGCAATGACATTCCGGTTGACGTCACCGCACGCCGCGATGGTATCCATCAGATCGGCGTGCAACCCCTGCATCAGCGGTTGCAGGTTACCCTTCAGAATCCCGTGAAACTGCACCGTTTCGCGAGTCGTCAGGCGGATCGTGCCATTCGCCCGCTCCTTCGCCAGTTTTTCGATACCAAGCCACTGCTTGGGCGTAACAATTCCGGCCGGCACCCGCATCCGCACCATGAAGCTGAACGCCTTCTCCATCCGCTGCTTGCCGCGTTCCGCCCGCAGATCGCGGTCGTCCTGCTGATAGAACCCGTGGAATTTTGTCAGTTGCGTGTCGTCATCCGCCAGCGCGCCGGTTTCGACATGCGTCAACCCGTCCGCGATGGTACCGCGCAGCAGGTTGCTGGCGGACTTGATACGCTCATTCGCCGACAACGGCCGTTCGACATCCATAACAAACAATCCCTAGTAAACATCACGAAGATAGCGACCATCCCGACGGATCGCGTCGAGTTCCGCCTTGGCTCCGGCCTCATCCTGCCGGCCCTGATCGGCCAGAATACGCAGCAGCACCCCATGCACGTCCTTGGCCATCGCATTGGCGTCACCACAGACGTAAAACGCCGCGCCATCCTTCAGCCACGCATAGAGATCGGCCCGCGCGTCCCACAAAGTATTTTGCACGTAGCGCTTCTCCGGCTGATCCCGTGAGAACGCGACATCCAGACGAGTCAGCAGCTTGCTCTGCAGCCAATCCTGCATTTCCAACTGATACAGGAAGTCGTGGGTATAGTTACGATGGCCGAACACCAGCCAATTGCGGCCGGTCGCGCCAACCGCCTCGCGTTCTTGCAGAAACCCGCGGAACGGCGCCACGCCGGTACCCGGACCAACCATGATGGTCGGACGCGCAGGGTCGGACGGCAGGCGGAAATGCGCATTCGGCCGCAGGAACACCTTTAACGAGTCCCCTTCGCGATGCCGTTCGGTAATGTGCAACGACGCCACGCCAGCCCGCTCCCGTCCATGCGACGCATACCGCAGCCCAGCCACCAGCAGGTGCGCTTCCTCACCCACAGCCTTCCGGCTTGATGCGATCGAGTAATAACGCGGCGGCAGCGGCCGCAGCAGCGTCGTCAACTGCGCCGGCGTCAGCGCACCCGGTGCCGTGTCCAGCAGATCGATAATTTGCCGACCCACCGCCCAATCGGCCGGCAAAGCCGCCGTTCCGGTTTCCCGGGCGAAGTCGTCAAGCTGCTTGCCGGTCAACGTGGTGATGTCCAACCGATCGATCAGCGCGTCCCGCAGCGTGTCGTCGCCAGCCAACCCAGCCGCCTTCAGCACCGCATCCGCCAGCGCCGGATCGTTCGACGCCACCACCCCCAGCGAGTCACCCGGCTCGTAATGAATCCCAGACCCCTCCAGCGACACCGCGACATGATGCGTGTCGGAGGAGGACCGGCTGCCGCTCAGCCGCAAAGATTCGGAAATCTCCGCCGCGAACGGATGCGCACGGGTCGGCGCATCGACATCCGCTTCCCCATCTGCGCCAGGGCGAGCAAAATCCACATGAATAACGGAGTGACCAACCCCAACCTCGGCATTCAGCCGCTCCAGCGAGGTATCGATCCAGCCCTTGGCGGGCGCTTCATACTCAAGGTCGCAATCGATCCGGTCCGTGATGCGGACACCACCCAGCGCCGCCAACCGCTCATCGATCTTGCGCCCAATCTCGCAATACTGCGCATACGCCCGGTCACCCAGCGCCAGCACCGCGAACCTGGTCTTCTCGAACCGCGGCGCGTCATCCGCCATCAGCGCCTCATAGAAATCCACCGCCCGCTGCGGCGCATCGCCCTCACCCCAGGTGGACGCCACGATCAGCAGATTTTCCGTC
>JAYUEJ010000539.1:0-4383 GCA_043739265.1 Rhodopila sp.
GCAGCATGTTTGATCTCCGTGATGCTCCGTGGTTCTTCGTGTTCTCCGTGGTAAACCTTGCTAAAGAGTTAACGAGCACGGGCTTTTCAGCTGAGATGCCGGAATGACGCTCCCTTATCCGCCATCGGCCGTCACGATATCGGTCATGCTGAAGTCATCCCCCGTGAACAACACTGCCGCACGATGGTTTCTCGCCACCGCGTAGGCGAAGCAGTCGCCCATGTTCAATTGGGCCGGATGGCCGCGCCCCTTGCCATAACGGGCGAATGCGGACAGCGCGAGGGATGCCTCGTTCGCAGCGATCGGCACAAGTTCGATCCGAGCGGCTTTGAGAAAGTCCGCGAGGTCCGCCCGGGCCTCTTCAACGCTGGCGTGGCGCTTGCGGCATAGCCCCAGCGTGGCCTCGAAGATCGCGATGGCCGAGGTGATGGGCCGGATCGCGCGTTCCAGGCGGTCCATCAGGTCGTCAGCGTCCGGTTCCCGCGTCAGGATGGCGATGATGGCCGAGGCATCGACAAACATCAGAGATCGCCACTGATCTCATCGAAGAACGCCTTGTCGGCTTCCAGTCCGGTGGCGGGGCGGGACAACACGCGGTTCTGGATTGGGCGCAGACGTTCGCGCAGCGGCACCGCGTCGTCCAGGCGCTGGAGTTCATTGCGGAGCGCCCGCGCGACCGCGTCGGTCTTGCTGGTCGCCATGCGGTTGGCCAGGGTTTCAGCCAGTTGGTTGACCGCTTCGCTGCGAATGTTGAGAGACATGGAGAACACCGTGTTGACGTGCAGGCAGTTATGCCTTTACGCCTACACGGCGGGGGTTGGCGCTGTCAAGGGAATCAGTGCCCCCGAAGAATCTGGCTCAAAAACAGCTTCAACCGATCGGTCCGCGGATTTTCGAACAACTCGCCCGGCGGGCCGCTTTCGACGATCTCCCCCTGGTCCATGAACACCACGCGGTGCGCGACCTGTCTGGCGAAACCCATTTCGTGGGTTACGCAGACCATGGTCATGCCGGTGTCGGCGAGGCCGATCATGGTGTCCAGCACTTCCTTGATCATTTCGGGATCGAGGGCGGAGGTCGGTTCATCGAACAGCATGATCTTCGGTTTCATGCACAAGGCCCGGGCGATCGCCACGCGCTGCTGCTGGCCGCCGGACAACTGGCCTGGATACTTCCGCGCCTGCTCGGGGATTTTGACGCGTTCGAGGTAGCTCATGGCGAGGTCTTCGGCTTCGGCCTTGGGCATTTTGCGGACCCAGATCGGGGCCAGGGTGCAGTTTTCCAGGATTGTCAGGTGGGGGAACAGGTTGAAGGACTGGAACACCATCCCGACCTCCCGCCGGATCGTGTCCAGGGCGCGCAGGTCGTCGGTCAGTTCGGTGCCGTCAACGATGATCTTGCCTTCCTGATGCACCTCCAGCCGGTTGATGCAGCGGATCATGGTGGATTTGCCGGACCCGGACGGGCCGCAGACGACGACTCGTTCTTTTTGCGCCACTGTCAGGGAGATGTCGCGCAGCACATGCATCGTGCCGTACCACTTGTTGACCTTGTCCAGCACGATCGCCGGCGGGCCTGACAATCCACCGGTCTGCATGGTTTGGCTCATGGGCAAAAGTCCTTGTGGCAGGCGGGGATCGGCAGGCGGGGATCGGCAGGCGGGGGCGGCAGGCGGGGGGTCAGCGGTCGCGGGAGCGGGCGAGGTCGCGCTCCAGGCTTCGGCTGTATTTCGACATGGCGAAGCAGAAGGCGATATAGACGACGGCGAGGCCGAGATAGACTTCGGTGGAGAAGCTTTGCCAGGGCGGGTCGCTGAGGGCGACCTTGCCCATGGTCAGCAGGTCGAACAGGCCGATGATCAGCACCAGGCTGGTGTCCTTGAAGAAGCCGATGAAGGTGTTGACCAGCGGCGGGATCACCAGGCGCAGGGCCTGGGGCAGGATGATGAAGCCGGTTTTCTTCCAGTAGCTGAGACCGAGCGCGTCGGCGGCCTCGGCCTGGCCTTTGGGGAGGGCCTGGAGGCCGCCGCGGACGACCTCGGCCAGATAGGCGCCGGCGAACAGGATGAAGGCGATCTGGGCGCGCAGCAGTTTGTCCACGTTGACGCCGGCGGGCATGAACAGCGGGAACATGACGCTGGCCATGAACAGGACGGAAATCAGGGGAACGCCGCGGATCAGTTCGACGTAAAGGACGCACAGCAGTTTGACGGCCGGCAGTTTGGTCGCGCGCCTTCCCAGGGCGACCAGCACCGCGAGGGGGAAGGCGAAGGCGATTCCGAAGGTGGCCAGGATCAGGGTCAGCGGCAGGCCGCCCCAGTTGTCGTTGGTCACTTCGCGCAGGCCGAACACGCCGCCCCACATCAGGATTCCGACGGCGGTCAGGGTGCCGACCCAGATCAGCGCGAGTTCCTTGCGCCAGAAGCGGCGGATGCCGGAGACGACGAACAGGGCGATGAACAGCAGCACGACGATCGCCGGGCGCCATTGGTCGTCGTAGGGATAGCGGCCGAACAGGATCAGCCGGTATTTGTCGTGCAGGATTGCCCAGCAGGCGCCGATGCCGCTGACGTTCTGGCAACTGGAGGTGTCGGCGATGCCGGTCGGACCGTACGGCACGGTCCAGATCGCGTGGACGATGCCCCACTGCGACAGGCTGAACAGGACGCGCAGGATGATGTAGCCCAGCAGCAGGGTGACGGCGGTGGATAGCCAGGAGCTCAGCAGGTTCGCGCGGAGCCAGGCCAGGGGGCCGAGGGCGGCGACCTTGACCTGTTCGCGGGCGGCGGTGGGGATGTGATCGGCGGTGGCGGATTGGCTCATGGGGTTTAGCGCTCCACCAGCGCGATGCGCGCGTTATACCAGTTCATGAACAGGCTGATCGACAGGCTGATGGTGAGATAGACGCCCATGATCACGGCGATGCCCTCGATCGCCTGGCCGGTCTGGTTCAGGGTGGTGTTGGCGATCGAGACGATGTCCTGGAAGCCGATGGCGACGGCGAGGGAGCTGTTCTTGGTCAGGTTGAGGTATTGGCTGGTCATCGGCGGGATGATGACTCGCATCGCCTGCGGCAGGACGATCTGGCGCAGCACATGGCCGGGGCGCATGCCCAGGGCGCCCGCGGCCTCCCATTGTCCCAGCGGGATGGCCTGGATGCCGGAGCGGACGATCTCGGCGATGTAGGACGCGGTGTAGGTGACGAGGCCGATCAGGAGGGCGAAATATTCCGGGCTGAGGGTCAGGCCGCCCTGGAAGTTGAAGCCTTTCAGGGCGGGGAGTTCGACCTGGAAGGGGGCACCCAGTGCGGCCCAGACGATGATGGGGAGGCCGATGAGCAAGGCGACGGCGACGGGCCAGACCCCGGGGCGGATGCCGGTGGCATCTTGCTGCTTACGGGCGCGGCGGTTGCACAGAATGGTGCCGATAAAGCCGGCAACGAAGACCGCCAATGCCCAGCTGTGTGCGGACTGCCATTCGATCAGGGGCAGCTTCAGGCCTCGGTTCGACAGGAAGACGGCGTCGCTGATGTGCCAGGCTTGTTTGGGGCCGGGCAGGCCTTGCAGGATGGTGTACCAGAACAGAAGTTGCAGCAGCAGCGGCAGATCGCGCAGGGTTTCGACGTAGAAGGCGGTCAGTTTCGCCACCAGCCAGTTCTTCGACAGGCGGCCGATGCCGATGGCGGTGCCGAGGATGGTCGCCAGTATAACGCCGATGACGGCCACTTTCAGGGTGTTCAGCACGCCGATCACCAGCGCCGTGCCGTAGGTGTCGATGGCGGGGTCGTATTGGATCATGGACTCGCCGATAGGGATGCCGGCGACTCGGCCCATGAAGCCGAAGCCGGTGGCGATATGGCGGGCGGCGAGGTTGGTGTTGGTGTTGTGGATCAGGTACCAGCCGATGGCGACGACGATTCCGACGATGACGATTTGCCAGACGACCGAACGGAACACCGGATCGGTCCAGGACAATCGCATGCGCCGCTTGGGCGCGGCTCGGGCGGCGATGAGGCGCGGATCGGTGGTGATGTCGGACATGGTTGCCGGCGTCCCTCGGGATACTATTGTTGATGGTACGCAAGATTGGGGCCATGGGCAATGCGCCGCTTGCAATCCAGGGTCGGTGAGAGAGGTGGGGCGACGGATGTCGCTTCGGGTCGGACGGCGACGTTCACACTGTGCTGGTGCCGCGCTTTAGTGGATTGTGTCCGCCGATTGTTGTATCGTGTCTCAGGCGGCCTTCTGGCGCCCGGGACACCGACAGCATGAGCGCATCCCAGAACGCTTTGACGGTGGATGAGTTCCTGGCCTGGGAACGGGCGCAGGACTTGCGGTATGAGTTCGACGGCATCCAGCCTGTCGCAATGACCGGCGGCAGCCTG
>JAYUEJ010000540.1:0-4383 GCA_043739265.1 Rhodopila sp.
GCACAAGAACCCTGCTGACCAGGCTTTGGCGAGACTACATCCGCCATTACAAACCCACCCTGGCCCTGGTGCTGACCCTCAGCGTCGCCATGGCCGGCGCCACCGCGTTGTATCCCCTCGTCCTGCAATACGCCGGCATTCTGTTCGCCCATTCCGACCCCAAAATCGCCTGGCAAATTCCCCTTCTGGTCATCCTGGTCACCAGCCTGAAAGCCATCACCCAGTATTTCCAGAGCGTCCAATCCCAGGACCTCATGCTGCGAGTCATCCGCGACCTCCAGAACCGCATGTTCGCCCACCTCACCCGCACCGACCTGGCCAGGATCGAACGCGAGGCCCCCGCCCAGCTCGCCACCCGCTTCACCACCGACGCCACGATGATCGGCGGCGCCCTGACCCGCACCGTCAACGGCATCGCCGACGTGGTCACCGTCCTCGGGCTGGTCGGGTCGATGATCTACATGGACTGGATGTTGTCGCTCATGTCCGCGCTGCTGTACCCGATCGCCGCCGTCCCCATCCAGCGTATCGGCAAGCGCGTCCGCCGAGCCTCCGGTGGCATGCAGGAAACCATGGGGGAAACCGCCGCGCTGCTGAACGAAAGCTTCGCCCAGGCCCGAACCGTCCGCGCCTACCGCCTGGAACAGGCGGAAACCAAACGTGCCAGCGCCACCTTCCAGACCCTCTATCGGACCCTGTTAAGTATCACCAAAAGCCGCTCCCGCGTCGAACCGGTGCTGGAAGTCCTGGGCGGCATCGCCATCGCCATGGTCATCGCGTTCGAAGCCTGGAGGGCGACCGTATCCGACCACACCCTGGGCGATTTCAGCGCCTTCGTCGGCGCCCTCCTCCTCGCCGCCCGCCCTCTCCGCTCGCTCGGTTCATTGAATGCGGCCCTGCAAGAGGGCCTGGCCGGCCTTGTCCGGGTCTTCGCGGTGATCGATGAACCTGCCCGCATCCAGGACTCGCCAACCGCGACCACCCTGCCACCCGGCCGCGGCCATGTGCATTTCGAAAATGTCGGGTTCGTCTATCCTGACGGCCGCATCGGCCTGAACGGACTAAGCTTCGAAGCCCAACCCGGCCAGACCGTCGCCCTGGTCGGACCGTCCGGAGCCGGCAAATCCACCGCCCTGGCGCTGATCCCCAGGCTGCACGACGCGACCACGGGCACCGTCCGGATCGACGGCACCGACGTCCGCGGGATCACCCTGGCCAGCCTGCGCGACAGCATCGCCTATGTCGGCCAGGACGCCCTGCTGTTCGACGATACGGTGGCCGCCAACATCGCACTCGGCCGCCCCGGTGCCAGCCGAACCGAGATCGAGGCAGCCGGCGAAGCCGCCCATGCCGCCATGTTCATCGCCGCGCTGCCGAAAGGCTACGACACGATCGTCGGACCGGGAGGAGGGCGCCTGTCCGGCGGCCAGCGCCAGCGCATCTCCCTGGCCCGCGCCTTGCTGCGCAACCCCAGGATCCTGCTGCTGGATGAAGCCACCAGCGCGCTGGACGCCGAAAGCGAGGCAGCCGTGCAGATGGCCCTGGCGCAACTGCGCGCCGGCCGAACCACGATCGTGATCGCCCACCGGCTATCGACCGTGCGCGATGCCGACCTCGTGGTGGCGCTGGCGGACGGCCGCGCAGTGGAAATGGGCACCCATACCGCGCTCATCGCCGATGACGGGCTGTATGCAAGGCTCGTGCGCACCCAGTCCCTCGGCCTCGCGGCATGACGCCAAAACACCGAATACACCCTCCGCACAGTGGCCATCCGGCAACGCTGTGCTTTTCCGGCGAAGAAATCGCACAGGCGTTCTTGACACCCGCCCCCCCCGTCGGTAGCAAGCCCCGGCTTTCCGGCACGTAATGTTGCCAGGAGCGAGCATGAGCCAGGATACCGGCGGCCCCGAGACTTCGTCCAGGAACACCTCGTTCGAGGACCGTCTGAAAGCCGCCCGAAGCAAGCAGGGTCTCGACGCCCCGCCGAAGCCGCCCGAACAGGATGGCCTTGGCGGTTCGGCATGGGGAATCGGCGCGCGGGTTGGGGTAGAATTGGTTTCGGCCCTTGTGGTGGCAGTCGCCATCGGGTACGGGCTGGACCGGATTTTCCACACCACCCCGATCCTGACTGCGGTGTTCGTACCCCTGGGCGGTGCGGCGGGCGTGTTAAATCTTTGGCGCCTCTTCGTGCCAGGGAAGTCTGATAAAGGGTAGGGAGCGTACAGCGTGGCGGCCGAAGGTTCGAACAGTATCGACGCGCTGGGGCAGTTCCAGCTTCATCCGGCGTTGGGTGCCATCGGTGGTTCGGTGAACTTCACCCAGTCCAACCTGATGATGGTGATCGCCGGTCTTGGCGTCTTCGCCCTGCTGTGGGTCGGCATGAAGCCGCGCGCCATGGTGCCGGGCCGCCTGCAGGCCGCCGCCGAGATGGGCTACGAAACCATCATGTCGATGTGCAGCGAAACCATTGGCGGCCACCAGGCCCGCAAATTCTTCCCCTTCGTGTTCACGCTTTTCTTCTTCATCCTGTTCGGCAATCTGCTGGGCGTCTTCCCGCTGTTCTTCACCTTCACCAGCCATGTCATGGTGACCCTGGCGCTGTCCCTGACGGTTTTCGTCCTGGTGACGGTGGTTGGGATCAAGGAACACGGCCTGCACTGGTTTACCTATTTCATGCCGCAGGGCATACCGAAGGCGCTCGCGCCGCTGATGGTCACGATCGAGATTATCTCCTATCTCTCGCGCATCATCTCGCTGTCGGTACGTCTCTTCGCCAACATGATGGCCGGCCATGTGATGCTGGAGGTCTTCGGATCGTTCATCGTCATGCTGGGCGGCCTCGGATTGCTGGGCTACTTCCCTGCCGCCCTCTCGCTCGGTGTCAACACGATGCTGATCGGGTTCGAGCTGCTGGTGGCAACCCTGCAGGCTTACGTCTTTGCGATCCTGACCTGCATCTATCTGCACGATGCGGTTCACCTGCACTGATCTCCCTTTAACAACCTCTAAACGACCGGGCGGGCTTTTCCGCTTAATAACCGGGCGGGCTCTTTGGCCTGCGCGACCGGATAACGAAAGGAACTCGGACTATGGACGTCGCTTCCGCCAAGATGCTGGGTGCCGGCATTGCCATGATCGCTCTCGCCGGAGTCGGCATCGGCATGGGCACGATCTTCGGATCTCTCGTCACCAGCGTGGCCCGCAACCCCGCCGCCCGCGCCAGCGTGTTTCCGCTGGCCATTCTTGGCTTCGCGCTGACGGAAGCCGTCGCGCTGTATGCCCTGGTTATCGCCTTCATCATCCTCTTCGTCTGATAAAGGCGGGCGGGCCGATGCTTTATCTGAAAAAAGCGGCGGCACGCCCGACAAGCACCATGAAGCTGTCTCGCTGGATCATGCCGCTATCAGCAGCGGCCCTGCCGATGCTGCCTGCCGCCGCCATGGCGGAAGGTATGCCTCAGCTCGACTTCTCCACCCCGCTCACCCTCAGCCAGGTGGTCTGGGGCGCGATCATCTTCGTGGTGCTGTATATCTTGCTGTCCCGCACCGGCCTGCCGATGGTGGCGTCGGTGCTGGAAGAGCGGGCGACGAAAATCTCCAAGGACCTGGATGAGGCCCGTTTGGCCAAATTCAGCGCCGACGCCGGCATGGCGGAGGCCGATCAGGCCACCGCCAAGGCGCGGGCGGAATCCCAGGCCGCTATTAGCGCCGCTTTGGATGACGCCAAACAAGCCGCCGCGGTGCAAGCCGAAGTGCTGAATGCCAGGCTGGAAAAGCAGTTGCAGGACGCGGAGACGCAAATCGCCCGGGCACGGACCTCGGCCATGAGCGCACTCCGCCAGGTGGCGACGGAAACGGCCGCCACAGTGGTCACCCGCCTGACCGGGACAGCGCCGGATGCCGGTCGGTTGGATGGCGCGATCGGGTCGGCTTTGGCCGCTCGCGGTATCGGCTGAACAGGAGCAGACCACGATGCATCACGAGGCAAGCTTCTTCGCCGAACCCCAAAACTGGGTCGTCGTCGCGTTCTTTCTGTTCTTTATCCTGTTCGGAAAAAAGCTCTGGGGCGCGATCGCCGGGATGCTGGATGCCCGTGCCGTCACCGTGAAGGCTGAACTCGAAGAAGCCTCCAGACTGCGCCGGGAAGCCGAATCGATGCTGCGCGACGCTGAAAAGCTGCGCGTCGATGCACTGGCCGATGCCAAGGCGCTGATCGAAGGTGCCCGAGCCGAAGCCGGCCGAGTGACGGCCGCCGCCGCCGGCGAAGCCGAAGCGTCCGCCAGCCGCCGCGAGCAGATGGCGATCGACCGGATCGCCGCCGCTGAGAAAGCCGCCATCGACGACGTTCGCCTCGCGGCCGCCGATGTCGCGACCACAGCCGCAC
>JAYUEJ010000541.1:0-4380 GCA_043739265.1 Rhodopila sp.
CCACCGTCACCGTCCCGGCGGGTGCGTCGGTCGCCACCGCGCCGATTCTCCTGCCACCCGAACTCCGCAACCGGCTGACCCGCCTGGTACTCGAAGGCCCCCCGGGCGCCGGCTCCGTCGTGCTGCTGGATGAACGGTGGCGCCGCCGCCCGGTGGGTTTGCTGGCCGGCGATCTCGCCACCGCCGACACCCCGTTCACCGGCTCCATCTTCTTCCTCAAACGCGCGCTCGACCCGTTCACCGAGTTGCGCGAAGGCGACGCCGCGACGCTGCTGAAGCGCGACATCTCCGTCCTCGTCCTGGCCGACCGCCCGTTGACCGCCGGGACCGAACGCGACGCGCTGGAAGCCTGGGTGCGCAAGGGCGGCCTGCTCCTCCGCTTCGCCGGCCCGCGCCCGGCGGAATCCGCCACCAACGATACCGACACGCTGTTGCCGGTGCGCCTGCTCGCCGGCGACCGCCAACTCGGCGGCGCGATGTCCTGGAGCCAACCGGCCGGCCTGGCCGCCATTCCACCGGCCTCCCCCTTCGCCGGCCTGAAAGTGACGGAAGACATCAAAGTGACGCGCCAGGTGCTGGCCGAACCCAGCGCCGATCTCGCCGGCCGCACCTGGGCAGCACTAGAGGACGGCACACCTCTCGTCACCGAAGCCAGGCTCGGTGCCGGCCGCGTCGTGCTGTTCCACGTCACCGCCAATGCCGACTGGTCCGACCTGCCGCTGTCCGGCCTGTTCGTCGATATGCTCCGCCGGCTGGTCGAACTGTCCGTCGGCATCGCCGGCGCCCAGGGCACCGCGACACTGGCGCCGGCCGCGACCCTCGACGGATTCGGCCTGTTATCGCAACCACCCCCGGCCGCGATCGGTTTGCAGGCGGACAAGTTCGGTTCCACCCCGGTCTCCCCGCTGCATCCCCCGGGACTCTATGGACCCGAAAGCGGCCGGCAGGTGCTGAATCTGGGGACCAGCATCGCGGCCCCGGAACCCGCACCGCCGATCCCTGGCGCCACACTGGAAACCGTCCGCGGTTCCGCCCGCGAACGCGCCCTCGGTCCACCGCTCCTGGCCTTGGCCATCCTGCTGCTGTGCCTCGATATGCTGATTTCACTGGCCCTGCGCGGATTGCTGCGGGCGCGAGTCTCCGCCATCGCCGGGGCGATCCTGCTGTTGACGATCCACCCCGGACACGCACTCAGCAGCAGCGCCAACCCCACCATCGATACGCGGCTTGGCTACATCCTGTCCGGCGATGCTCAAGTGGACGGCATCGCCAAGGCCGGGTTGGAGGGTTTGTCGGAATACCTCAACGCCCGCACCGCCGCGACGCTGTTCCAGCCCGACCCGGTGCAGCCCGGCCAGACCGACCTCAGCCCGTATCCGTTGCTGTATTGGCCGATCACCGCCGACGCCGCGGAACTCACCGCCGCACAGTCCGCCGCGCTGAACGACTACATGAGTCGCGGCGGCATCATCGTGATCGACACGCGCGACTCTGGATCTGGCGCCGGCTTCGCCACTGGCACCGAGGACGCCCTGAAACGGATCGCCCGCGGCCTGATTGTGCCGCCCTTGGCGCCCTTGACGGGGGAGCATGTGCTGTCCCGAGCGTTCTATCTGCTGTCGGATTTTCCCGGCCGTTTCACCGGGGATACGGTCTGGGTGCAGCGCGACCAGGACCGCACCAATGACAGCGTCAGCCCGGTGATCATCGGCGGCAACGACTGGGCCGCCGCCTGGGCGATGGGGGCCGATGGCGGCAACCCTTACGCCGTGATCCCCGGCGGCCAGCACCAGCGCATCCTGGCCTATCGGTTCGGCGTCAACCTGGTGATGTACGCCCTGACCGGAAACTACAAAGGCGATCAGGTGCATGTGCCGGCCATCCTGCAACGGCTGGGTCAATGATGCACCCGGACCAGGTTATCGCCGCCATCCGCTTCGATCCGTTGCTGCCGGTTTGGCTGCTGGCCGCCCTTGGCGTGCTGTCGCTGTCCGTCGTCACGCTGGGGATCTGGCGGCGCGGCAAGGGTTCGGTGTTACGGCTCGCCGCCTTCGCCGTGCTGTTGCTGTGGCTGACCGGCCCCAGACTGGTCCAGGAAACCCGCCAATCCTTGCGCGACATCGGCCTGTTGATGGTGGACCAATCGGCGTCGATGCAGGTCGGCGACCGCGCCCATCTGGCCGAAATCGCCCGCCAGTCGATCGAAGCACAGGCCGCCCGCCTGCCCGATCTGGAGCTACGCACGATCACCGTGCCGGAATCCGGCAACGCCGGCACCCGGTTATTCGCCGAGATCGACCGCGCCCTGGCCGACATCCCGCGGTCGCGGCTGGCCGGCACCATCGCCATCACCGATGGGCAACTCCACGACGTGCCGCCTGTGACGCCGGGTGGCGCGCCGCTGAACCTGCTGCTGACCGGTCGCGGCGAAGAAACCGACCGCCGCCTGCGCGTGATCGAGGCCCCCGGCTACGGCATCGTCGGCAAATCCGTCGTCCTGCGCGTCGCCATCGACGATCTGGGCACCACCGGCCGCTCCGGCCCCGCCACCCTGACCGTGCGCCGCGACGGCCAACCGTTCCGCGTGGCAAGCGTCCCGGTCGGCGTGGAGCAGCGGATCGAAGTGCCGATCGCCCGCGCCGGCCCGACCGTCATCGAACTGTCAGCCAGCCCATTGGCCGGCGAAATCTCCCAACTCAACAACCGCGCCGTGGTGGAGATCAACGGCGTCCGCGACCGGCTGCGCGTGCTGTTGATCTCCGGCGAACCGCACCAGGGCGAGCGTACCTGGCGGCGCCTGCTGAAAGCCGATCCATCCGTCGATCTGGTGCATTTCACCATTCTGCGCCCGCCCGAGAAAGACGACCGCACGCCGCTGAACGAACTGGCCCTGATCGCCTTCCCGGTGCGCGAACTGTTCGTCGATAAGATCGGCGAATTCGACCTTATCATCCTCGACCGGTTCCAGAACCGCGGCCTGTTGCCGCTGCCGTATCTGGCCAATATCGCCAACCGCGTGCGCCAGGGCGGCGCATTGTTAATGAGCGTCGGCCCGGAATTCGCCGGCCCCACCAGTCTCGCCTCCACCCCGCTCGGTTTGGTGCTGCCCGGCGGCCCGGCGCGGACCAATGCCGTGGTCGATGGCGCCTTCCGGCCCGTTGTGACGGACCTCGGCCAGCGGCATCCGGTAACCGAGGGCCTGCCAGGCGCCAACCCGCCCGACGCCGGCGCGAAAGCCCCAACCTGGGGACCGTGGTATCGCCGGATCGAACCCGGTTCGATGAACGGGGAGGTGCTGCTGCGCACCCCGGACGGACAGCCGCTTCTGGCGCTGGACCGCGTCGGCCAGGGCCGCACCGCGTTGCTGCTGTCCGACCAGATATGGCTGTGGTCGCGCGGCCACGAAGGCGGCGGCCCGCAAGCCGAACTGCTGCGCCGGATCGCCCATTGGCTGATGCAGGAACCCGCGCTGGAAGAAAACGCCCTGACCGCCAGGGTTGCCGATGGACGGCTGAAGATCGAAAGCCGCTCCACCGATCCGAACGCGCCGGCCGAGGTGATCGTGACCGATCCGGACGGCAAGAAGGAGTCGGTCAGCCTGCATCAGGACCAACCCGGTCGCGCGACGGCGGTTCGCGCCGCGCCGGTGCCGGGCGTCTGGCAGGTGACGCAAGGATCGCGTTCCGCCTATGCCGCCGCCGGCGCCGCCAATCCGCCGGAACTCGCCGATCTGCGTGCAACGGCCGGGGTGGCCGGGCCGCTGGCAAGGGCTTCGGGCGGCGGCGTGCATTGGCTGGCCGCGGGAGCAACCGGGTCCGAAGTGCCGGAACTGCGGCGAACCGAAGATGATCGCGCCGCTTCCGGCAGCGCCTGGATCGGCCTGCAGCGACGGCACGATCATGTGGTGACCGGGGTCGCGGCGTTGGAATTGCTGCCAGCATGGTTATCGCTGCCCATCTTGATCGGGCTGCTGGTGCTGGCCTGGCGGCGGGAGGGCCAGTGATCCCAGAGGGGCGGTGATACAAACCCGGCAATATTCCGACGTCAATTTTTTATAGTAATGATCAGGCGGTGCCCGGGCGTTGCCAGGTCCCGGTTACCGACCGCCCAGCGCGCAACCCCGGGGCAATCCCATTGAAACTGACGCGGCCACGTATCAGGCAGATTGGGTCACTCATCAATACCGGCATCATACGTTCGAAAGGACGATTTTAACGCTGATAAGCGCTGATAAGCGTGAAAATAAGTATCGATCTCGGTCAGCCAAACGCCGGGATGCGCCCGCCGGGTACAGTCCAGCCAATTTCCTGGACTGCACTTATCGGCGTTCATCAGCGTTCATCGGCCTTCATCTGCCTTAAAAAAGTCGTTCCCAACCCG
>JAYUEJ010000542.1:0-4372 GCA_043739265.1 Rhodopila sp.
CGCCCAGGATCCAAGGCAGCGCACGGGTCATGATTTGCGCGCCAGCAGGCCGCGCGGCCGGATGAACATCATTACGATAAAGAAGACGAAGGCGAAAACATAACCCCACTCAAGGTCCATATAAAGCCCGCCTACAGAGATGATCTCGGCGAACACGAACGCGGCGACGAAACCGCCGATCATGTTGCCCAGGCCGCCAAGCACGCAGATCATGAACGTGATCGGCCCGAAGGTCAGGCCGATGAACGGATGCACGTCATATTGCAGCACCAGCAGGCAGGACGCGAGACCGGCCAGGCCGCCGCCGATCGCCGAGGTCACCATGTAGATCCGCCGGCTGTCCACGCCCATCAGCGGCATGATCTGACGGTCCTGAGTGATGGCGCGGATCGCGGTGCCGGTATAGGTGCGCGACAGAAACATGTACACCGCCACCATGCCCGCCAGCGCGGTCCCGAACGCCAGCAACCGAGCGAAGCTGATATACATGTCGGCGACCTGGAGGACGGGCATGCGAATGCCCAGGTTGCGGAAATCGATGCCGAACAAAACCGTGGCCAAGGCTTGCAGAAACGCCAGCACGCCGCCGGTCGCCAGCAACTGATTGATCGGTGCGGCATTCAACACCCGCGCGATCACCAGCACATGCAGCATGACGCCCAGCACGGCGACCAGTCCGATCGACAGCACGGCGGCGATCACGAACGGCACATGATACACCGACACCAGATAGAACATGCCGTACATGCCCATCATCACCAGTTCAGCGTAACAAATCCAAACGACGTCAATGACCCCGAAGATCAGATTAAGTCCCAAGGCCAACAACGCCAGTACGCCACCCAGTAAAACTCCGTTGATCATCGCCTCCAGCAGGTAGATGTCAAACATGCCGGTTACCCTGGTAACGGTGATGGCGCCCCCCGCCATGACGTTGCGGGAAACTATACGCCAAGATACGCCTCCTTGATCGTGTCGCTCGCCATCATCTCGGCCGCGGTGCCGCTGACCCGAATGGTTCCGGCTTCCAGCAGATAGGCCCGGTCCACGACACGCAGCACCTGGCGAACGTTCTGTTCCACGATCAACACCGTCAGGCCGCTGGCCCGGATGCGCTCAACCAGGCCGAAAACCTGTTGCACAACCACTGGCGCCAGGCCCGCCGACGGCTCATCCAACAGCAGCAAGCGTGGTTCCGACATCAGCGCCCGCCCGATCGCGCACATCTGCTGTTCGCCACCCGACATGGTGCCGGCGAACTGCGCCCGGCGCTCTTTCAGTCGCGGAAAAAGGTCATAGACGAAATCCAGCCGCTGGAGGAATTTCGCGCGCGCCGCCGGGATGAAGGCGCCCATGCGCAGATTGTCCTCGACTGTCATGCGCGCGAACAGGCGGCGATTTTCCGGCACATGCGCGATGCCCAGTTCCAGAATTCGATGCGGCGGAGTGGCCAGCAGGTCGGTGCCCTCCATATCGATCCGCCCCTCGGTCGGGCGGATCAGCCCGGAGATTACTCGCATCAGCGTGGTCTTGCCGGCGCCGTTGGGACCGATGACGCCGACCGCCTCGCCGGCCCTCACCTCCAGCGATATGCCGAACAGAGCCTGGAACGTTCCATATCCGGCATTGATGCCGTTCAGCGACAGCATCTCAGGATCGTCCCGCGCCGTGATCGGACTGCCGCCGCGCGGCAACGGCTGCCGTGGCAGCCTGGACCTCGGCGGCATCGGTGCCAAGATACACCTCCACGACACGCGGATCTCCGACAACCTCGGCCGGCAGGCCCTCGGCGATTTTTTCGCCGTGATCCAGCACCATGACGCGATCGACAACGCGCATCAGCACTCCCATGATATGCTCGACCCAAATAATGGTGATGCCCAGTTCGGCGCGGATTTTGCGCAGCATATCGGCCGCCTGATCCATTTCGGACTCGTCCAGACCGCCCAGGCTTTCGTCAGCCAGCAACAGCTTCGGTTGCGTGGCCAGCGCCTTCGCCAGCTCCAGCTTTTTCAAACCTGCCGCGCCCAGGCCGCCAATCTCGGCATGGCGGTCGATCGGCAACCCAACCATGTCCAGCGCCCGTTCCGCGGCCTCGAACGCTTTCGAGCGGGAGTGCCGCCCCTGACCGTAATAACCCGCCAAAGCAACGTTTTCAAAAATCGTGAGGCGTTTGAACGGCCGCGGAATCTGAAACGTCCGTCCGATCCCGCGATTGATGATCCGGTGCGGCGCCATGCCGCCGATCTCATTCCCCATTAAACGGATCGACCCGCCCGACGGAGTCAACGTGCCGGACAGCAGATTGAAAATCGTACTCTTGCCCGATCCGTTCGGGCCGATCAGGCCGAGAATCTCCCCCTGATCGACACGGAACGATACCGCCGACACGGCGGTGAACCCGCCGAACCGTTTGACCAGCCCAGAAACGTCCAGCACGGGCTATCGATCACTTGGCGGCGTAAGGCGAGGAATCCGGCAGGTTCAGCACCGGTTCGCGTTGCTGCAACGCTTTCGGCCAGACCACGTAGCTTTTGTCGTCGATATATTGTACTACGACCGGGTATCCACGCAGGTTCTGACCGGCCATTTCGGCCTCGGGAGGCTCGAACTTCGCGCCGAATCCCAGCATTGTGCCGCCATCGGGCACATCAAGGTCCAGCGCCGCCTTACGCAACGAATCCGCGTCCACGCCGCCATAGGTCTTGATCGCGCGCGGCAGAACCTTGGTCATGAACAGATAGGTGTTGGACGCCGCCATGCCGACATGGGCCGATTTCAGCACCGTATCAGGCTTGGCTTTCAGGTATTCGTCGCCAACCATCTTGACGATCGGCACCAGTTCCGGCGCCAACGCCTTGGACGGGACCTCGAAGATCGAGATCGGATCGACATCCATGAAATAATTGATGTCGGTGCCGGCACTCGCCTTCAGTTTATTGTAGTCGGTATAACCGGCGCCCTGGCCGATCAGTGCCTTGAACCGCAGCCCGCCCTCCCGCGCCTGACGCAGGAACAGGCTGATATCGGGGTTGTAACCGGTGTGGAAGATGACGTCGGGGCGGGCGCGCTTCAGCTTCGTCACCAGCGACGACAGATCCGGCGCGGTCGAGGAATAGCCCTCGTTCAGCACCACGTTCAGGCCGCCCTTGGCCGCGCCCAACTCATTGCCATGTCCGACATCGACGCCATAGGCGCCATCCTCATGGATGATCGCGACGCGCAGGTCCTTGGGGTCCTTGCCAAACGCCTGCTTTGAATAGGCCGTCACCATCTCGGTGGAGGCCAGGCCCCATTGCGTGCCGAACGGCTGCGGCCGGAACACGTATTGCAGGTGGCGATCCTTCAGCACCGGTGCGGCGATGCAGGTGGTGATCCACATGAATTTCTTGAACTGCTCGATCCGCGCCGCGGCTGGCACGCACTCGGCCGAGGCGTAAAAGCCCAGCAGCATATCGACCTTTTCTTGCTCGATCAGGCGGACCGCTTCATTAATCGCGACGTCGGGCTTGCTTTGCGCGTCGGCATAGACCGGGTCGATCATGTAGCCTTCGACCCCACCTTGCTTGTTGATGAAGTCAATGATGATCTTGGCGCCGAGATATTGCAGGTCCGACCCGCCGCCGGCGAACGGGCCGGTCAGGTCATAGACGACACCGATCTTGATTTTCTTCTGTTGCGCCATTGCCGGCGCGGCCAGCGTCATCAGCGCCGCACTGGCAACCAACATCAACGAGCCCCAACGGGCTAACCCACGTCTCACCATCGTCGTCATCCCCGTATCGTTTTTTTTGTTCGCCCCGATTTGTGCGGGTTGCATGGCAGTTATGCATACAGAGGCGAGAAATGGCAAGACCCATGGTCCCTGGCGTCGCGTCAGTGCGGCGCCCAGAGTCCGCACACTGCATTAGCGGTTCGTTAACTCTTCGTCGCTATTCACCCTCAAGCGGCACGGGCGCACGGGTTCGTGGCAGGTTGACACAACTACTGGAAAGCAGTATCTAATGCAGGATGACGCTTTCGAGTGGGACGACGTTAAAGCCGCCCGGAACTGGCGCAAGCATGACGCCAGTTTCGAGATGGGACGCGAGGTGTTCAAAGACCTTTCCGCTATCGACTGGGACGACTACGGCCAGGACGAAGGCGAGGATCGCTTTGTGACCGTCGGCATGGTGGAAGATCGCCTGCTGTTCGTCTCTTACACCGTGCGAGGGGGGCGAATTCGAATCGTTTCGGCGCGAGCGGCGGAGCCCTACGAACGACGGAGATATCACAATGCAAACCAAACATGACTGGACTCGCTTCGACGCACGAACCGATGAGCAAAACCATGCTGCCGCGCTCGCCGATCCCGACGCCCAGCCTCTGACAC
>JAYUEJ010000543.1:0-4362 GCA_043739265.1 Rhodopila sp.
CTGCACCATTCAGCGGATGAACGAGATCGCCACGCTCATCGCCGGTTCGGTGGAGGAGCAGGGCGTGGCGACCCAGTCTATCGCTCAGGCGGTGCAGCATGCCGCGGCCGGCACCGCCGAGGTCAACAGCAATATCGCGGCCGTCACCCGGGTTGTGGAGGAAACGGGCACGCGAGCGGGTGGGGTGCTGGAGTCGGCGACGGACATGACGGGGCAGGCGGCGACGCTGCGTGAGGAAGTGGCGAAGTTCCTGATCGCGGTGCAGCAGGCGGCCTGAGAAACCGCAAAGCGCCGCACCATTACAGGCAGCGCCCCGGCATCGTCATCGCCGGGCTTGATCCGGCGATCCCCATAGATTTCAGCGGTTGGCGACGCCGGGTTAAATCCAGGCATGACGAGCCGGAGACCGCGCGCCTCCGCCCGCCGCTTATCCCGACGCCTAAGAGGAACAGCCCGGCCGTGCTTACTCCGAGGCGGCGGCGGTGGTTTCAGCCGGCGCGGCGACCGCAGCCGCTGCAACCGCGGGCGTCGAACGGGCACGTTCCTGAATACGGGCAGACTTACCGCTGCGGCCACGCAGGTAATACAGCTTCGCACGGCGCACATCGCCGCGGCGCACCACTACGATTTCAGCGATCGTCGGCGCGTACAGCGGGAACACGCGCTCGACGCCCTCGCCATAGCTGATCTTGCGGATGGTGAAATTGCTGTTCAGGGCCTTGTTGGACCTGGCGATGCAGACGCCTTCGAACGCCTGGACGCGGCTGCGTTCGCCTTCGACCACCTTCACCATAACGCGAACCGTATCGCCAGGAATGAACTCCGGCACGGCACGGGTGGCGGTCAGGCGAGCGATCTCGTCCGCTTCGTATTGCTGGATGATGTTCATGCGATTGTCCTCTTACTTTCCTATGGAGCCGCGGCCGATGCCCAAAGATCGGGCCGGCGTTCGCGGGTTATTTTTCTCGATTCCGCCAGCCGCCAGGCAGCAACGGCACCGTGATGGCCGGACAGCAATACGTCCGGCACAAGGCGCCCCTGCCATTCGGCCGGGCGGGTATAGTGGGGGTATTCCAACAATCCGGCGGAGAAGCTTTCGTCCACGGCACTTTCGGCCGCGCCCATGACGCCCGGCAGCAGCCGCACGATGCTGTCCAGCAGAACCAGCGCCGCCGGTTCACCGCCCGACAGCACGTAGTCGCCGATGCTGAGCTCCTGCATCTCCCTGGCCTCGATGACCCGCTGGTCGATGCCTTCATACCGGCCGCACAGCAGGATGATGCCCGAACAGGAGGCAAAGCGCCTTGCATCCGCCTGGTCGAAGCGCCGGCCCCTGGGGGTCAGGCACACCACGGGCCGTCCGTCAGCCACGGAATCCACCGCCGCATCGACGATATCCGGCCGCAGCACCATGCCCGCGCCGCCGCCGAACGGGGTGTCGTCCACGGTGCGGTGCCGGTCGTTGGCAAAATCCCGGATGTTGGTGACATCCAGCGACCAAACATCGTTTTCCAGCGCGCGGCCGGCCAGCGACTGGCCAAGCGGACCAGGGAACATGGCGGGAAACAGGGTCAGGACGGACGCGTGCCAGGTCATGCCGCTTCCTCCCCATCTGGCGCGACGATGATCTCATCCGGCATCACCACGACCACCCGGCCGTTGGCGATATCCACCGTCGGTACGCAGGCGGCGGTAAACGGCACGATCAGCGGTGCGCCGGGCTTGCGTTCGATCTCCAGGCTGGCGCCGGCGCCGTAGTCATGCACCACCGACACCGTGCCAATCGCTCCGCCCGCCGGGTCCGTCACGGTCAGGCCGATCAGGTCGGTCAGGTAGAACTCATCATCATCCGCCGGCGGTAACGCCGAACGGTCGATAAAAAGCTTCGTGTTGGTCAGTTTCTCGGCCTGGCCTCGGTCAGCCACCTTGACCGGCACGCCATCGATATGACGAGTCACTTCAGCGACGCCATCGGCCATCCAGCGTAGAGTCAACAGTCGCCCCTCCGCGTCGGACAAGGGTCCGTACGCGGTCAGATCGGCGGGTTCGACGGTGTGGCTGGTGATTTTCACCAACCCGCGCACGCCATGTGCCCGCCCGATCACGCCCAACTGGATGCGCCCCACTGGAATACGGCTTTCCGGCACTGATCAGGCTCAGGCGGCCGCGACGGCTGCCGCGGCCTTGGCGCGTTCCTGCGCCTTCTTCTTCGGGGCCGACTGGTGCGGCTGCTCGTTCCAAACCGGCATCGGGGCCAGTCCGGCCTTACCGAGGAACTTCGCAACCCGTTCGGTCGCCACGGCGCCGTTGCCGATCCAATGCTCCAGACGTTCGGCGACCAGGCGCACACGGTCCGCGTGTTCGGCCGGTAGCATCGGGTTGTAGCTGCCGACACGCTCGATGAAGCGGCCGTCGCGTGGGCTGCGGCTGTCGGCGATCACGATGTGGTAATAGGGGCGCTTCTTGGCGCCGGCGCGGGCGAGGCGAATCTTCAGTCCCATGTAACTAAGTCTCCTGGTGGATTCAGAATGGTCGGCGATTTTGCGGCGGCATGCCTTTCGGCATCAGGGCACCTAAGCCATGACGCATCAGGCCTTTCTGCCCCAGCTTGCTCATTTTCTTCATCATCGCGGACATGTCGTCGAACTGCTTCAGCAGCCGGTTGACGTCCTGGACACTTGTCCCGGACCCGGCGGCTATCCGCTTCTTGCGATTGGCCTTGATGATGTCGGGCGTGCGGCGTTCCTTCATCGTCATGGACGAGATGATCGCCGCCTGACGCTTGAGCACCTTCGTATCCAGGTCGGCGCCAGCAAGCTGCTGCTTGATCTTGCCGGCCCCCGGCAGCATTCCCAGTATCCCGGAAAGGCTGCCCATCTTGCTGATCTGGCGAAGCTGACTGGCATAATCGTCCAGATCGAACTTCCCCTTCATCATCTTGGCGGCGAGCTTTTCAGCCTCCGCCTGGTCGATGGTTTCGGACGCGCGCTCCACCAGCCCGACGATGTCGCCCATGCCGAGGATACGGCCTGCCACGCGTTCGGGATGGAAGTCTTCGAGCGCGTCCTGCTTTTCGCCGACGCCGATCAGCTTGATCGGGGCGCCGGTGATGGCCCGCATCGACAGGGCGGCACCACCGCGGGCGTCACCGTCCATGCGGGTCAGGACGATGCCGGTGATCGACAGCGCGTCGTTGAACGCCTTGGCGGTGTTGACCGCATCCTGGCCGGTCATCGCATCGACCACCAGCAATGTCTCGGCCGGGTTGGTCGCGGCGCGGACATTGCGCACTTCGTCCATCAACTCCTGATCGATGGACAGCCGGCCGGCGGTGTCGAGAATGACGACGTCGAACCCTTCGCGCCTGGCAACGTCCATCGCTCGGATGGCGATCTGGACGGGAGTCTGCCCGGCCACGATCGGCAGACTGGGCACGCCCGCCTGTTCGGCCAACTGCGCCAACTGCAACTGCGCGGCCGGGCGCTGGGTATCCAGGCTGGCCAGCAAAACCTTGCGCTTCAGCCGGTCCTTAAGCCGGCGGGCGATCTTTCCCGATGTCGTGGTCTTGCCGGATCCCTGCAGCCCGACCATCAGGATCGGCACCGGAGCAGCGGCATTCAAATTGATCGGCACCGCGCCGGCGCCACCCAGCGCCTCGATCATCACATCGTTGACGATCTTGACGACCTGCTGACCGGGCGTGACCGAGGACAGCACCTCGGCGCCGACTGCCCGCTCGCGGACCTTGGCGACGAAGTCGCGCACCACGGGCAAGGCCACGTCGGCATCCAGCAGCGCCAGGCGGACTTCCCGCAGCGCTTCGGTAACGTCGGACTCGTTCAGCGATCCGCGGGCGCGGAGCCGATCGAAAACCCCTGACAACTTGTCCGAAAGTGCCTCGAACACGGGTGGTGATACTCCAAACGGTGAAGCGCCGCTGCGCGAACCCTCGCGGAGCGGCGTAGTCCCCGCGTCAGGCGGGGACCGGGTGGCAGGATGACCCGGATGGCGGGCTTATGGCGGGGGGCGCGGGCGAAGTCAACTTAGTCCTAAAGGGTGCAGCAGTTCTCATTTTGGGAGGCGGCATCTGTCCTGCCTGCCAGGACATCCTGTTTCATATTCTAATCACGGTGCAAGCGGCGGCGGACGGGTAAAGGCCAAAGTCCCGAGCTGGTGGTCCCACGACGGGAACACCAGATAGGTGGTGATGGCCCGCAAGTGATGGAAGAAGCCTGTCCGGGTCACCAAAGTGCGTCTGGCCGCACGCCACGCCCTGCCCCCCAGATCGCAGACGGTATGACAGGCGAAGGCCAACAGGTTCAGGGTTGCCAGCACGCTCGACAGGTTTTGCTGACCGTGTCC
>JAYUEJ010000544.1:0-4357 GCA_043739265.1 Rhodopila sp.
CCAGAAGCAGGCGGCGCTGGCGACCGTGTATGATTCGCGCAATCCCCTGGTGCAACGACTGCGGCAGCAGACCGACGCCTTGCAAAAGCAGCTCGCGGACATACGCGCCATCAACACGAGGATTTCGCTTACCCCGTCGCCGATCGCAACGGCGATCGACCAGGATTTAGTGGTCTCGCAGGCTGAATTGGCGCCGCTGAAAGCAAAAGAACTCCTCGGCAGGGCATTGATCGGCGTGATCGGGCAGAAACTACAGAATCTCCAACAAGCCGATATTCAGTTGCGGGGCCTCGATTCTCGCATTGCGGACCAGACCGAAAGTTTGAAAATCACACATCAGCTCTATAATAAGGCCAAAGCCGCGGATGAACTGAACCTGTCTAAGATGACGGATTTCGTCAAGACTTCACAGGCCACCCAACCTGACCGGCCGGTTGCGCCTGATCAATGGCTGTTCATGGTTGGTGGCATTCTCGCCGGCTTAATATCCGCCTGCGGTATCCTTGTCTTCGGCGCGATCACCAACAAACCTTTTGTCAATGACGGACCCCTTGAGATGTTCCTGGGCGTGCCGATCCTCGGAACGAGGTCGTCGCGTGCCACACGCCAACGATCGCTGGAATGAAACCCGCGATCTGACCAACCGATGATGCGAGCGAAAACACTCGTTATGTCATCCGCAAAATTGCCCTGATCGGCAGGGCAGGTCCACGCCCCTTCACCTCACGACCGTACTCCTATCCAGAAGACGGTTCATGATCGCCGGCCTACCCCACCATTCCAGCACTCTTCGCCTCGCCGTCGGCTACTTCCCCGGCTTCGATACCGGCGAGATCGACCTGCGCACCCGGGGCCTTGAGGTGACGGCTGACTCGGACCCGACCGATGTGCTGCCCGATCCGATCGGCGCATCGCCGACCACGCGGCCTGACGATGTGTGGCTGCTCGGCCAGCATCGCATCGTGTGCGCCAGCGCGCTTAAGGCCGGCGGTTATGACACCAGGCTGGACGATCCGCGCTACAATGTGCCGATCCCGCGCCATGTCAGCGGCCCGGGGTCCATCCGCCATCCGGACTTCGTCATAACGCCGGAGGCCTACATCATCTCTCTTCTCACCAGCTCGGGTCTCTCAACCGGCTACAGCCAACCTCGCTTGTTGCATTTTAACGGCATGGCCTGGCGTCACATGCACGAGATGCAGACCGCCGGCAGCCGCATCCGCACCGAGCAGCAGAACCTCTGCTTCTGGTTGAAGCGGGTCGTAAGTAGCTGATAAGAATGGTGCTGCTGGAGGGGATTGAACTCTCGACCTCTCCCTTACCAAGGGAGTGCTCTACCACTGAGCTACAGCAGCGCCGGGGTGTCGGCGGGGCCGTTACCTACCCCGTCGATCCACCCCGCGCAAGCCTGTTTAGTTCTGCATCCCCCAACGCCGCACCGTCCGGTTCTCGATGGTGCGGAACACAACGTTTTCCACCACCAGCCCGATCATGATGATGGTCAGCAGACCGGCGAACACCTCGGGGATATCGAGCTGATTCTTGCTCTCGAAAATAAACCACCCCAGGCCGCCCTTCCCCGACGCCACGCCGAACACCAGCTCCGCCGCGATCAGGGTGCGCCAGGCGAACGCCCAGCCGATCTTCAGGCCTGCCAGGATCGAGGGAAACGCCGCCGGGATCAGGATTTTCAGCACCAGGTTCAGCCCGGACAGGCCGTAGTTGCGCCCCACCATTCGCAGCGTCTGCGATACGCCCCGGAACCCGGCATGGGTGTTCAGCGCCACCGCCCACAGCACGGAATGCACCAGCACAAAGACCAGGCTGCCGATGCCCAGTCCGAACCAGATCAGCGCCAGAGGCAGCAGCGCGATCGCCGGCAGCGGATTGAACATCGCCGTCATGGTTTCCAGGAAATCGGTACCGATTCGCGTGGTGATGGCCAGCACGGTCAGGATGCCCGCCAGCACGACGCCGGTGCTGAACCCGATCGCCAGTACCTGCAACGACGCCCACGCCCGATCCGGCAGCACGCCGGACGATATCCCCTCCCACCATGCCGTGATGGTGGCGGAGAACGTCGGCACCAGCAGTTCGTTGTCCAGATGCCTGGCGTAAATCTCCCACAACACGATCAGCACGACGATCAGGAAGACTTTGCGCAGCCAGACCTGGTTGTAGAGTCGCTCGAAGAGCGTCAGCGGTTTCTCGACAATGCCGAAATCCTGCGCCCCGCGCGGGATCTGGATAATTTCCGGCCGTTGCATCGTGTCAGACATGCTCGTCTTCTCCCACCCGGTCGGCGAACAACATGCCGTGGATGCGCGCCTCCAGCGCCGCGACGGTGGCTCGATCGGTGTCGGGCGGCAAGCTGTTCAACTCCGCCTTCACCTGTCCGGGATGCGGCGACAGCAGCAGGATACGGTTGCCGATTTTCACCGCCTCGGGGATCGAGTGCGTCACGAACAGCACGGTGAATTTCGTTTCGTCCCACAGCATCAGCAGTTCTTCCTGCATTTGCCGCCGTGTCAGGGCATCCAGCGCGGCGAACGGTTCGTCCATCAGCAGGATGTCCGGCTCCATCGCCATGCCGCGCGCGATCGCCACGCGCTGCTTCATGCCGCCCGACAACGTGTGAGGATACGCATCGGCGAACCGCGTCAGATGCACCTTCTCGATATACTGCATGGCCTTCTCGTCGGCCGCCTTGCCACGCTGCCTGCCGGATGTTTGCAGCGCGAACACGACGTTCTGGCGGACCGTCTTCCAGGGTAGAAGCTGGTCGAACTCCTGAAACACCATCATCCGGTCGGGGCCAGGGCGGGTGATGCGCTGGCCTTTGAGGTGGATTTCCCCCTCGGTCGGCGCCATGTAGCCGCCCACGGCTTTCAACAGTGTCGATTTCCCGCAGCCGGACGGACCGAGCAGGATGAACCGGTCGGATGTCTGAACGGAGAAATCCACGCGATAGGTGGCTGTGACCAAATGATCCCGGGTTTTGTATTGCAGCGTGACACCGCGCACATCCAGCAGCGGCGGTGGTCTTTCGGTAGCGTCCAGCATCCTGTTCCTCGGTGTTGCGTTTTCGGCGTTTTTGTTTTCCCGGGTGGCCACGGCCACCATGCCTGCGATGGCCGTCCCCTGTTAACTCATCCCGCCACGATGAACCGGTCGATGGTCCGGTGCCTGAAGAACCATTGGCCGCCGGCCTTCACCAGCCGATCCGCATAGAACCCACCCGACCCGATCGCCGGCCCATCCGGACTATTCTGGATCAAAACCCAGTTCGACCGGGCGGTGGCGGTATCGCCGTCGAGCTCGATCACGATGTTGGTCGTCAGATGTATTCGCCGCGGCCGCTCACCGGTCGAAATGCGGATTGCCTGCGCCACGATCGCCGCCCGCCCGTTACCGGTTCCGAACGCCGTCTCCCAAACCCCGTCCGGCGTGAACAGCGCCGCCATCTCCTCAAACCGGTCGGCATCCAGCGCGAAGCAATAGCGGGCCAGTAGTTCGCGGATTTCTTCCTTGTCAGACATCGCTTGCTCCTTGTCCGTTTCCCTGAAACGGCGCGAGTATAGCGGCTTCGGCCAAAGTGGGACAGGAGTACGCGGACGATGGATGCGATTACCAACGATCACCTGATCAGGGATCAGGCAACCTTGACCGCGCTGTATGGCGAATCCTCGGCCGGCGCGATCGGCAAGGAGATCGACTACATTCACCCGCATTACCGCGCGATGATCGAGGCGGCGCCGTTCATGATCCTGGCCACCAGCGGCCCGGAGGGTCTGGATGCCTCGCCCCGCGGCGACCCGGCCGGTTTCGTGCATGTGCTGGACGACAAGACCGTTCTGATCCCCGACCGGCGCGGCAACAATCGCGTGGACAGTCTTCGCAACATCATTCGCGATGACCGGGTGGCGTTGTTGTTCCTGATTCCCGGCATCGGCGAGACCCTGCGCATCAACGGTCGAGCGTCGATTTCGGTCGCCCCAGACCTGATCGAGCGCTTTCCGTATAAGAGTACTCTGCCCCGTTCGGTCATCGTCGTGCGGGCCGAACGGGTCTATTTCCAGTGCTCCAAGGCGCTGGTCCGATCCGGATTATGGAACCCGGACACGCAGATCAGCCGTAACGCGTTGCCCAGCACCGGCACGATCCTGGCCGATATCACCGCCGGCAAGGTCGATGGCGCGCAATACGACCGTGATTCTCCTGACCGTCTCATGGCCACCATTTATTGAATCCCGGTCGTCATTGGGTGAATTCCCCGGGGGCGGGGCACCTGTCCAGTCCACCTGCCCTCCTCTATGATTGTTAGCGATAACAAGGGAACGACGACCATGAAGCGACG
>JAYUEJ010000545.1:0-4356 GCA_043739265.1 Rhodopila sp.
GCTGATCCTCGGAGCCGAACGCGTGGATCGGGTACATGACCAGCGACGACTGGACGGAGAAGGCGGAGCGGTAACCGGAATCGACTCGCTCGACCTCGCGGGAGATCAGGCCGTAGCTGACGTAGCTCACGCCGGCGCAGCCGTACCCGTCCAGGGTGGCGCCGAGGAAGCCCATTTCGCCGAACTCGTTCATGATTTCGCGGTCGAATGTTCCCTCGCGGTTGGCCATCAGGATGCGGGGAAACAGCTTCTCCTGGCAGAAATCATGCGCCGCATCGCGGATCGCGCGTTCGTCTTCCGACAATGCGCTGTCGAGGCGGAGCGCGTCGTCCCAGGCAAACGGGGAAAATTGACTGGCGGGGCGAGGCGAGGCGTCGTTCATGCGTCGGTCTCTCCTGTTGCCGCCGTCTGGGGCGGGCGGGTTCGAAGGAACATAAAGGCCGGCACGTCGTCGCCGAAGCCAACGATGGACGGACCCAGATCGTCGTCGCGGCGGTAGCGGTCGCGGCGACCATCGTCCCGCCGCGGTTCGTCGCGCCTGGTATCCGCCCGCCGCGGCTGATCGCGCTGGGTGTCGTTCCGCTGATTTTCGTTCCGTTGGGGTTCGTCCCGCCGGGTTTCGTTCCGCTTGGCATCATCACGCCGCGGTTCCGCCCGCCGTGTGTCTGCCCGGCGGGGTTCATTGCGCCGCGAGTCCTCGCGCCGCGGTTCCTCACGGCGTGAGGAACGATCCGCGACGACCGCCAGTTCCGGCTGTGGCTCATTTTCCGGGCGGACGTGCGCCGGGCGTTTACGTTCGGTGCGCGGAGGGTCCTGTCTGTCAGCGGCTTCGCGCGGCCCGGGCTTTTCGAACGCCGGTTTTTTGGCATCCACCGGCTTGCGGCCACGGCGCTTGCGGCCGTCCCGTTCGGACCAATCCACGGGATCCAGGCCCTCGACGAGAACGGGAGGAATGGGGTGGCCGATCAGCTTCTCGATCTGCTCCACGGCATGGCGGTCGTCGGGGGCGGCGATGGTGAAGGCCTTGCCCTCTAGCCCAGCGCGGCCGGTGCGGCCGATGCGATGGACGTAATCCTCGGCATGGATCGGCACGTCGAAATTGAACACATGCGACAGGCCGCCGATGTCGATGCCGCGCGCCGCGACATCGCTGCAAACCAGCAGCCGCAGTTCGTTTGCCTTGAACTTCTCCAGCGTCGCGAATCGCACCGTCTGCGCCAGATCGCCATGCAGGGCGCCGGCGTCGAAATGGTGCTTTCTCAATGATTTATACAGAATATCGACATCGACCTTGCGATTGCAGAAGATCAGCGCGTTCTGCACGTTCTGGCTCCTGATCAGCCGGCGCAACGCCTCCCGCTTGTCGTGTTCGGCCACCAGCGCCAGGCCCTCGGTGATCGTCGCGGCGACCGAGGCGGCGCGCGACACCGCGATTTCCTTGGGATTGGTCAGGAAGGCATTGACCAGGCGGCGGATTTCCGGGCCCATCGTGGCGGAGAAGAACAGCGTCTGCCGGGTGGGCGGCAGCATCGAGACGATGCGCTCCACATCCGGGATGAAGCCCATGTCGAGCATGCGGTCGGCTTCGTCGATCACCAGCAGCTTGGTGTCGGACAGCAGGATGGTGCCGCGGTCGAACATGTCCAGCAGGCGGCCGGGCGTGGCGATCAGCACATCGACGCCGCGATTGAGCACCTCTTTCTGGTCGGCCATGCTCTCGCCGCCGATGATCAGGGCGTGGGTCAGCTTCAGGTATTTGCCGTACTGGACAAAATTCTCGGCGACCTGCAGCGCGAGTTCGCGGGTCGGCTCCAGGATCAGGCTGCGCGGCATGCGGGCGCGGGCGCGTGAGCCCGACAGGATATCCAGCATCGGCAAGGTGAAGCCGGCGGTCTTGCCGGTGCCGGTTTGCGCCGTGCCCATGACGTCGCGGCCCATCAGGACGTAGGGGATCGCCTGTTCCTGGATGGGCGTCGGATGGCGGTAGCCCATGTCGTCGATGGCGCGCAGCACTTCCGGTGACAGGCCGAGGTCGGCGAACACGGTGCGAACCGGTTCCGGCGGCGGGCCTTCGGCGATGGCGATGTGGGACGATCCGGCATCCGGGTTGCCCGGGGGAGCGTCGGTGTGATGCGTGGTTGCGGGTTCGGGCGCCGGTTCTGGTTCGGCCACCGGCGGTTCAGCGGCGAACACGGGATGCGTTATGGGTTCGGCAGCGATCGGTTCGGCAGCGATCGGTTCGACAAAGATCGGTTCGGCAGCGATCAGTTCGGCAGCGACTGGTTCGGCAGCGATCAGTTCGGCAGCGACTGGCTTCCGGACGCCAGGCTTCCGGGTGCCAGACTTAGGTGCGGCAGCCTTCACTGCGGCAGCCTTCGGGGCAATAGCCTTGGCCGCGGCAGTCTTCGGAGCGGCAGTCTTCGGAGCGGCAGTCTTCGGTTCGGCAGTCTTGGGTGCCACAGTCTTGGGTGCCGCAGTCTTCGGTGCGGCAGTCTTCGGTGCGGCGGTCTTCGGTGCGGCGGTCTTCGGTGCGGCCGGCTTCCGGACGGCGGCTTTCCGGGCAGCAGGCTTGGCAGCGACAGGCTCATCGGGACTCGCAGGCGCGTTCTCAGCCGAACCGGCGGCGGACACGTTTGCCTCCGCGACGCCTGGTTTCGCGACAATCAGGTCCGCGACAGGCGGCTCCGCGTCTGTTTGGTCCCGTGAGGCGGTCGTTATTTCGGTCAAATCCGGTCCAGTCGATTGCATGGGTACGATTTGTGTCAGGTCATTCCGCGAGGCGCAACGAACGCGCCAGTCAGCCAAACGCGATTCACGCATGCGAGGAGCCCTGCATCCGCTCGCGCGCCGGGCGGGGTATCGGGACTACCACGGTAAAAGTCAAGGATCGGCGGCGCCTTCTGCGCGAACTTAGTCGGTGCGAGATGGCGGTTCGCCGGGCGGTGCGCAAGGTCAGACAGACTGCCGCGTCGCCGCGCACCTCACAATGACGAAAATCGCGTGCAAAAAGGGGGGCAAAATGGGCGACGCCGATCGCGCCGTCGGCGCCGCCCGATCGTGGTTCAGCTATGGATCAGCGTCCCGACCGGCTCCCCGGCCAAAGCCCGCGTGAGATTGCCGGGCACCAACCCGTTGATAACGCGGACGCTTTTGACCAGCTTGGATCGGAGCAGCAGGTCCAGCACCGCCGGCTCGACCGGCAGGGTTTGCAGCCGCATGGCGATTAGCTCCTGCGCCTGGATTTCAGGGATGAAGGTGGCGTCCGGGTGGAGCTTCGGATCAGCGGTGTAAACCCCATCGACGTCCTTGATCAGGATGACGCTGCGCGCGCCGAACACCTCGCCCACCAGGTAGGAGCCGCAGTCGCTGCCATGCGGCGGGATTTTTCCCAGCGCCGGGGGATGTTCCCACAGATCGTACGGCGGCACGCCATTGAACACCGCGCCGCGCGCCGCCGCCAGCATCGCGGGCAGAAGCTGCACGATGAAGGGGGCTTCCAGATAGACGAAGCCTCGGCTGGCGAGCAGGCAGGACACCATGTAGGCGTTCTGCGCCGCCGATTTCGCCGCCAGCGTCGCCAGCGCGCCGGTGGGCAGGCCCAGATCCAGCCCGACCGACAGGATGTGGCGAGCCCGCACCCCTGGCCCGACACCGATCACCTGCGTGTGGTCGGCCTGATTCGCCAGGATTTCGTCCAGCACCGGCATCACGGCCGACTGGCCGCGATCCATGATCGACTGGCCGCCGATCTGGATGACGTTCAGCTTCGGCAGGATTCTGCGGACCGGCGCTTCGGTGCCGGCGATCACCTGCCGGTCCATCAGCGATTCGCGCATCAGCTTCGAAACGACGTGTTGGGTGCCGCTCATGACAGGGTTCCCTTTGGCGGGGCGGCGTTGTAAATGATGGTCCCCACCGGTTCGCCATCCAGCGCCGCCGTCAGTTGGCCTGGTTTCAGGCCGTTGACGAACTGGATTTCGCGAATCTGGCGGGCGTTCAGCATGATTTCCAGCACGGCGCGTTCCACCACGAGGTCGTTCAGGTCGCGCTTCAGCAAGTCCTGCACACTGATGCGCGGGATAAATTCGGCACGCGGGTCCTTCTTCGGATCGGCGCTGTACAGGCCGTCCTCATCCTTGACGAAAATCATCTTGCGGGCGCCGAACACCTCGGCGATCAGGAAGCAGCCGGTGTCGGTGCGCTGGGGCGGGATGCGGCCGACTTCGGGGTTCTGTTCCCACAACTTGTAGGGCGGCATGCCCTGGCAGATCACCGCGCCGCGCTCCATCAGGTAGTGCGGGACGGAGGCGAATCCTTCCGGCTCCAAAAAGGCGATACCGTGGCTGGCCAGCAGAT
>JAYUEJ010000546.1:0-13006 GCA_043739265.1 Rhodopila sp.
GGGGCCGCGGTATCCTTCGCCGCGATGTTCGCGCCGTCCTGCCTGTTGGTGCATGGCGTCGCCCGCTACTGGCAGCGTGCCGCCCGGTTCGCCTGGCGCGCGGTGGTGGAGCGTGCGCTGGCACCGGTCGCCGTCGGCCTGACGTTTGCCAGCGGCCTGTCGCTGATGCGGGGGACCGAACACGGGTGGCTGCCGTGGGGCGTGACGATCGTCAGTTCGGTGTTGTTCGCGCTGACCGAAATCAACCCGATCCTGCTTTTGGCTGGCGGTGCCGGCGCTTTGCTGCTTGTTGGACCGTAAGTCCTCGACGTATAGGACAACCTGGGATTGCAGAGAGCGAACAATGTCCTTTCCGGTCGGTATTGGGATCGTCACGTATAACCGCAAGGCGATTCTCAGCGACACGATCGACCGGGTGCGCGCGCTGACGCGCCAGCCGGGCGCCGCGCTCGTGGTCGCCGATGACGGGTCCAACGACGGCACGCTGGCCATGCTGCGCGACCGGCGGGTGCCGGTGATCACCGGCGTCAACATGGGAATCGCCTGGAACAAGAATCGGGCGCTGTTCCTGCTGTCGCACATGCTGGGCTGCGAGACGGTGATCCTGCTGGAAGACGATACGCAACCCACGCGCGCCGGATGGGAAGCCGAGTGGATGAAGGCGGCCCAGCGCTGGGGGCACGTCAATTATGCCCGCGAACTGATGCAGGATAGTTTCGTTTCCGGCCGTGGCACGGCGGACGCGCCTTACGTTTGCAAAGACGTTACTGCGCAGTGCTCGTCTTACTCCAGCGCGGCATTGACCTATGGCGGCTATTTCGACCCGCGTTTCAGAGGTTATGGGTATGAGCATGTGGAACATACCCGCCGGCTGGTTCGCGCCGGGTACGGCGGGTCGGAGACGCGGGTGAACGATGCGGAAAAAGTGGAATTCTATCTGATCAAAGGCGATGTGGCCGTGGTCGCCAGCAAGAGTTTTCAAAACGACGAGGAAGAGGGGCGCAACCTTCAGCTCGCTCGCGGCATCATGGGCGAACAGGGCTACCGCGCACCTTGGGGCAAGGACAGTGAAATGCGGCAGTTTCGCTCCGAGGTCGAAAGTGCGATGCAGGACGGCTGTGACCGCTTTCGCCTGTCCGGGGGACCATCGGGTTCGCCGGAACGCGGGATTTTCAGCCGCCTGTTGCAGCGGCGTTAGGCCATGGCAAAGCGACCCAAACAGGATGCGCCGCGGGAGCCAAGGGAAGCCGCCGCGATGTGGGCATTGGCGGGATTTTTCGATCCCGGCTGGTATCGGGCGCGGTACCCCGACATCGTCACGGCCAATCTGGACCCGCTGGTCCATTTCGTCCGTCATGGCGTGGAAGAGCGGCGCGATCCGAATCGTTTTTTCAACAGTTCCTGGTACACCGAACACTACCCGGACGTCGGCGCGCCTGGTGTGCATCCTCTGCTGCATTATCTGGAAACAGGAGCTGCCGCGTTGCGTAATCCGCATCCTAATTTCGATGCGGCATGGTATGTCGATCAGCATCCGGATGCCGCCGGGAATCCGTTGCTTTATCATATCGAAATCGGTCTGGCGCGGGGTTATCATACCGAAAAACCGATCGATGTGCGGGACTACCTGGCATCCCGGCAGCCCGCGTCCCGGCTGACGCGCCGGGTGGTGGTCGATGTCGTCATTCCGGTTTATCGCGGATTGGCGGAAACCCGGCGCTGTCTTCAGTCCGTGCTGGCGGACCCCGGTAAGCCACTGGGCCGCATCATCGTCGTCGATGACTGCTGCCCGGAGCCGGCGTTGTCGGCCTGGCTTCAGGATCTTTCGGATCGGCGTTTGATCCATTTGATCCGGAACCCGCGCAACGTCGGTTTCGTTACGTCAGTCAATCGGGGGATGGCGGCCGCCGGCACCAGCGATGTCGTGCTGTTGAACAGCGATACCGAAGTTCCCCCCGGCTGGCTTGGTCGCCTGACCGCTCAGGCTTATGCGCATCCGCGTATCGCGACGGTGTCGCCATTTTCCAACAACGCGACCATCTGCGGCTACCCGGACAATTACGGCGGTCCGCCGGTATTCGGACACAGCGTAACGGACATCGACGATGCCTGCCGCTCGGTGAACGCCGGGCGCTGGGTCGATGTCCCGACGACGGTCGGGTTTTGCATGTATATCCGGCGCAAGGCCCTGCGCGAGGTTGGCGATTTCGACGCAAAACGGTTCAAGGTCGGCTATGGTGAAGAGAACGATTTCTGCCTGCGCGCGTCGGATTTGGGTTGGCGGCACCGCCTGGCGTGCGACATCTTTGTCTATCACACAGGGTCCGTGAGTTTCGGCGACCGAGCGAACGCGCTGTCCGAACGGGCGATGAAGTTATTACTGGAACGCTATCCGTCCTATCGCGACGATATCGCCCGCCATGTCGGCCTGGGATCGGTTGCGCCGTTTCGCTTCGCCGTCACCGCTGGCTTGTTCCGGCGATCGACATTGCCGGTCATTCTGATGATCGTGCACGGACTTGGCGGCGGTGTCGGGCGGCATATCGCCGACCTGGTGGAGCGGTTTCGCGATCGCGCCCATATCCTGCTGTTGTCGGCAACCGATCGCGGCGCCGCGCTGTCGGTGCCGTCCCTGCCCCACCATCCGACACTGACCCTGCCGGCGGAACGGCGGGACGATATGGTGCTGATGCTGCGATCGATGAGTGTGTCGCGTGTGCATATTCATCACCTGGCCGGAATAGATATGGATATACGCGCGCTGATCCGCGAACTGGCGGTACCATTCGACGTCACCGTCCACGATTACTATGCGATCTGCCCCCAAATCAATCTGCTGCCATGGCGTCATGGTCTTTATTGTGGAGAGCCGGATGTCGCGGGCTGCAACGCCTGCATCGCGAACCGCGGCAGCCATGGTGCCCGAGACATCCTGACCTGGCGGGCGGAGCATGCATGGATGCTGAGGGACGCCGCCCGGGTGCTGTGTCCCAGCCTGGACGCGTTGTCCCGGTTACAGCTTCACGGTCTGGCGGCGAACGCTGTCCTGGCTCCGCATGAAGCGGTCGCGGCGGCGCCCTGGATGGTGCGGGTTCCGGCTGTTGCCGACGGTAAGTTTCGGATCGCGGTACTGGGCACGCTGGTGGATCACAAGGGTGGACGGACGGTGGCATCGGTCGCCGAAATGGTCGATCCGGCGACGACCGAGGTTTACCTGATCGGGCAAACCGACGGCCCGTTCCCCGCCTCCGCCTTGAAGCGGATGACGGTGACCGGCCGCTACGACGACGCCGATCTGGCTGGGCTGATCGAAACGATCGCTCCGCATCTGATCTGGTTTCCGGCGGCGTGGCCGGAGACCTACAGCTATACCGTCAGTGCCGCGATCAATGCCGGCATCCCGATCGCGGCGACCCGGATCGGTGCCCATACCGAACGGCTTGCAGATCGGCCGTTCACCTGGCTGGCGGATATCGCTACATCGCCGTCAGCCTGGGTCGGCTTGTTCGACGACATTCGTACCGCGTTAGGCAACGCCAAGGCGGAAGTAAAGCCGCCGATGCGGCTGGAAATCGAGGATTTCTATGCGACGCGTTACCTGGCTCCGCCGCGTCGGCCGCGCGCCGGCAGCACGGTGTCGAAACCCCGGATCGTTATTGTGCCAGAGCGTTTCGATATTGGCTTTCCGACGCCGTGCGGTTATATCCGGCTGTTGCAGCCGCTGTTTCATCCGGCGATCACGCATGACTTCGATGTCCGGGTCGCGACCGCCGAGACGATTTTCGATTCCGAGGCCGAGATCATCGTCACGCAGCGATCGGCGATGCCCGATCTGGCCACGGTGGATCGGCTGGCCGCCCATACGCGGCGTGTGGGCGCCACCCTGGTGTTCGACCTTGACGACGATCTGCTGACAATTCCTCGCACCCACCCCGATGCCCTGACGCTCCGCCCGCGATCCAGGATTGCTCGACGGATGCTGGATGTCGCGGACGTCGTGTGGCTTTCGACCGCTGGTTTCGCCGAACGTCTGGCGGGGATTCGGCCCGACGCCGTGGTGATGGAGAACCGGCTGGACGAACGTATTTGGACGGCTCCGGTCCCGCCGTCGCGTGATCAACCGGTGCGCATTCTGTGCATGGGCACCACCACGCACGATCGCGATTTCGCAATGATCGCGCCGGCGCTGTCGCGGTTGAAGGACGACTATGGCGATCGGGTTTCGATCGACATCGTGGGGATGACCAACCAGGATCTGCCCGCCGGGCTGAACCGGATCGGCCCCCCGCCGAACGCCATGCGATCGTATCCCGGGTTCGTGCATTGGCTGAGTTCAGCCCAGCCGGGTTGGCATATCGGCCTGGCCCCGTTGCTGGATACGCCGTTCAATGCTTGCAAGTCTCCGATCAAGGCGATGGACTATGCCGCGCTGGGCATGGTTGCGCTGGTGTCGGATACGCCGGTGTATCGCGGCTGCATCGCCGACGGGCCGGCGGGGCAGCTTGTATCCAACAGTGCGGCCGCCTGGTATGCCGCACTGAACCGGCTGCTGCGCGATCCGGATGCGCGTCAGGCCATGGCCGGGCGGGCGCGCGAGACATTTATGCTTCGCGCCAGTCTGGCCAGCAGCGCCACGGTGCGGCGAAACGCGTTGTTGCAACTTCTTTCCGTTCGGACCAGCCATGCAGCCGCCTGACTCCCAGATCGCCGAATTTTTAGATCCGGAGTGGTATCGGTCGCGTTACCCGGATATCGCTGCCTCCGGTCTGGACCCGGCGCTGCATTTCCAGCGCTACGGGGCCGCCGAGCGGCGTGACCCCAATCGTTTCTTCGACGGCGCATGGTACATAGAACAAAATCCCGACGTGGCCGCGAGCGGAATGAATCCGCTGATGCATTACCTGGCGGCCGGGGCGGCGGAATTACGCAATCCGCACCCTCGGTTCGACGCGGTTTACTACGTGGACCAACACAAGGAGGCCGCCGCCAATCCCGTGCTGTTCCATCTGCGGTTCGGGCTGATGCTCGGTTACCTGACTGAGAAAGCGATCGATATCGGTGACTATCTGGCATCGCGAAACCCGCCACTGGTGCTACAGGTTCGGGTGTTCGCGGACGTCGTCGTCGCGGTTCGTTCCGGATTTGAAAAGGTCAGGCGCTGCATCCTGTCGGTTCTCGCCGACCGCGGCTTTCCGCTGGGGCGGATTATCGTGGTCGATGATCGCTGCCTCGAACCGGATCTGGTGGCGTGGCTGAAGGCGCTGGCGGCGGAGGGACAGATCCATTTGATTCGCAACCGGCATCGTCTGGGCTTTGACGCCTCGGTCAACCTCGGCATCCAGGCAGCCGAAACCCATGACGTGGCGGTGCTGCGCAGCGATACGACGGTCCCCGCCGGTTGGCTGGGCCGCCTGGCCGCGCATGCCTATGCGCAGCCGAATATCGCGACGGTTTCGCCATTTTCCAATAACGCCGGGCTTTGCTCCGATCCGGACGATGAAGGCGAACCGGTCGAGTTTGGTGAAACACCGGAGCGGATGGACGAAATTTGCCGGACGGTCAACGCCGGCCGATCTTTCGACACGAAGCTGCCGGCAAACCACTGCCTGTATATAAGCCGAGCGGCTGTCATTGCTGTCGGAGGCTCGGTGGACGGCGATTTCGGCTTGCGGGCGACAGCGGCCGGGTGGCGCCACCGTGTGGCCTGCGACACATTCGTTTTTCGCGATGGTCCCGGGTCGCAATCGCCGCGACAGAGTAATCGCGTTCTGCAACGAAGCGTGGTCGAACCGGGGGCCGTCACCCCGTTCCGGTTCGCCGTGACGGCGGCGCTGTTCCGGGAGGCAAATCTGCCGGTCATCCTGATGATTTCCCATAGTTTCGGCGGCGGCGTGCGGCGGCACATCGACAGCCTGGTGAAGCGTTACCGCGACACCGCCCGCGTGCTTCTGCTGACCGGGACGAATCGCGGCGCCATGCTTTCAATTGCGTCCCTGCCGGACCATCCGGTGCTGACGCTGCCGCCGGACCGGCTCGACGACCTGGTCACCGTGTTGCGGTCGATGAATGTGTCGCGCATTCATATCCATCATCTGCTGCGGATGGACATGGATATTCGTCGGCTGATCCACCGCCTTGGCGTGCCGTTCGATGTGACCGTACATGACTATTATGCGATCTGTCCGCAGATCAACCTGCTGCGCTGGCCTGAAGGTCTTTACTGCGGCGAACCCGGGCCGGCGGCCTGCAACACCTGCATCGCCGATCAAAGCTCCCATGGTGCCAGGGATATCGTGTCCTGGCGGCGTGATTGGGCATGGCAATTCCTGAATGCGGATCGGGTGATTTGTCCCAGCGCCGATGTTAAATCCCGGCTGGATCGCTACGGCATGGGCGGGCGCGCCATTGTCGTTCCTCATGAGCAACAGGCCCAAACCACATGGCCATCCCGTCTGCCGAAAATCGACGGGCAACCTCTGCGGATCGTTTTGCTTGGTGTACTCGCGAACCATAAAGGGGCGCGTGCCGTGGCCGAGGTCGCCGAAGCCGCCGCCCCGGGAACGATCGAAATTCATCTGATCGGTCACCTGGAAGCCAGTTTTCCGAAGCCGGCCGTCAGGCTGATCAAGGCAACGGGGCAGTATAAGGATGCGGACCTACAGGATCTGCTGAAGGAAATCGATCCGCATGTGGTGTGGTTTCCGTCATCAACGCCGGAAACCTACAGCTTCACCCTCAGCACCGCCATCGCGACGGGGCTGCCGATCGTCGCCACCGACCTTGGGTCTTTTAAGGAACGTCTTTCCGGCCGTCCGCATACCTGGCTGGTCGATCATCGGGCCTCGGCGACCGACTGGCTCGCCATTTTCACCGACCTCCGCACCACTCTCCGCCGCCGCTCGGTTTGCCCACCTTGCCCACGTGGCCAGCATATTTCGGATTTCTATGCGGACCGGTATCTGGCACCGGAACCGAGACAAATTTTTACCGGCTCGGCGCGCATATCCAGAATCGCTATTTTACCAGAACGGTCTGACTCCGGTGGATTGACCCCAAGCGGCTATATTCGGCTGTTGCAACCGCTGGATCGCCTTGCATCGAACGAATTCGAGGTTAACTTATCTGATACAGAAACGATATTCGATTGTGAGGCGGATATTATCGTCACCCAGCGCCACGCCATCCCTGACCTGGAGACGGCGAACCGGTTGGCGGAACACGCGCGCCGAACCGGTGCGAAACTGGTGTTCGACCTGGACGACGACCAACTCGGCAGTGCCGCGACGCTTCGGCCGCTGGCAAAGGTCGTGCGCCGGATGCTGACGGTCGCGGACGCGGTGTGGGTCTCGACCGCTGGAATGGCCAAGCGGTTGGGGGCGATGCGGGGGGATGCGACGGTGATCGAGAACCGTTTGGACGAACGCATTTGGACCGGGACACCCGCGCCGACCTTGTTGTGGGACCATCCCGTCCGCATTCTGTGTATGGGAACCAGCACGCAGGAACAGGATTTCGCGCTGATCGAACCAGCCCTGCTGCGGCTGAAGGCCGAGTACGGACAAGGGATCGCCATCGATGTTCTGGGAATGACCAACCGAGCCGAGTTGCCGGCCGGATTGAACCGGATTGAACCATCGACCCATGCCGGCCGGTCCTATCCGGGTTTCGTCAACTGGCTGCTGGCGATGCAGCCACGCTGGCACATCGGCCTGGCGCCGTTGGTCGATACGCCGTTCAATCGCGGCAAGTCGCCGATCAAGGCGATGGAATACGCCGCGCTCGGGTTGGCGGTTCTGGCGTCCGATACGCCGGCGTATCGCGGATCGATCGCCGACGGGCCGGCCGGGCAGCTTGTGGCGAACGATCCACGCGCCTGGCATGCCGCGCTGGACTGGATGATCCGCAACCAGGACCTTCGGCAGGCCACCGCGACACGGGCGCATCAGGCGTTCCTGGCCGGCGGCACCCTGGCGAGCCAGACGGACATACGCCGAACGGCGTTATTGCGGCTGCTGCCGGATCGGGATTCCGGCTTGCAGCGCGGGCCGGGCGCGTTAACTATGGCGCATGATCCAACTGACCCCGTTACCCGAAAGAGGCGTCATCGCGGTTGAGGGCGATGACCGTGTGGCGTTCCTGCAAGGCCTGGTTTCCAACGATATGGAGGCCGCTCGACCGAATCATGCGGTTTGGGCCGCCCTGCTGACGGCGCAAGGCAAATGGCTGGCGGATTTTTTTGTATTTGCCACCGCCGATTCGCTGTTGCTGGACTGCGAGGCTGCCCAGGTCCCGATGCTGATCCAACGCCTGTCGCGGTACCGGCTGCGGATGAAGGTCGCCCTGCGCGAGGAGCCTGCGCTGCATGTCCATGTCGCCTGGGGCGGCGTGCCGGAAGCGGGCGGCATCATCTCGCCGGACCCGCGGTTGCCCGATTTCGCCTGGCGTTTGCTGAGCGCCTCCATGCTTCCGGCCAGTGCGACTCCGGATGAATGGGACCTGTACCGCCTTGCCGCCGGCCTGCCGGATGGGTCCAGGGACCTGGAAGCGGATCGCAGCACGCTGTTGGAAGCCGGCTTCGACGAACTGGCTGGCGTTTCGTGGTCGAAAGGCTGCTACATGGGCCAGGAATTGACAGCCCGCACAAAATACCGAGGCCTGGTCAAGCGGCGTTTGGTGCCGGTGGGGGTGGAAGGCGCTCTGCCGGCGTTGGGGACGCCGGTTCTGCGCGACGGGATCGAGGTTGGCACGATGCGATCGGGCCGCGATGGAATCGGGCTGGCGTCATTACGGTTGGATGCGCTGGGCGGCACGCTTCGATGCGGCGACGCAACCCTTACGCCTCGGGTTCCGTCCTGGATGCATCTGCCGGAACCGGCGGTGGCGAAAAAGACGATCTGACCGTGCGCACGGTTGTGGCGGTTGCTTCCTCGCTGCGCGTCTGAAGATCGCAGCCCTAATCCATCGCCGCGTGCGCCTCCACTGGTGCCGCCGAGGTCAATTTCGGCCGGCGCAGCAGGAAAAGCAGCCCAAGCGACGGAAGCGTAATGAAAGTCATCAGCCAGTAGTCGTCGATATAGGCGGTGATCTGCGCCTGCTGGTTGATGATGCGATCCAACGCCGCCGCACCGTGCGGATGCATCGGATTCCACATTTGACTGACCATTCCGCCGCCCTGCAGGGCTCGGTTGAACGGAGTCACCGACGCACCGATCGATTCATGCAGAACCTGCGTGTTGTGCGCCAGCATTGCCGACGTCACCGACACACCGACCGCCGCGCCGATATTGCGGAACAGGCTGAACAAGGACGCGCCGTCGGTGCGGTATTGCGGCGGCAAAGTCGCGAACGCCAGCACCTGCAGCGGCAGGAACACGAATCCCAGCCCGGCACCCTGGATCATGATCGTCACGATGATCGTCCACTGTGAGATTTCGGGAGTCCAACGCGTCATTTCCCACATCGACCACGCCAGCGCCAGGATGCCGCAGGCCATGAGTTTGCGCGGATCGATCCGGCTGGACAGCCGGCCGCCCGTCATCATCGCGGTCATCGTGCCGATACCACGCGGCGCCATGATCAGGCCGGCGGTTTCCACGGGATAATTCGCGAGATTCTGCAACCAGGGCGCCATCAATGCCGAACTGGAAACCAGGATCGTTCCGGTAGCGACCATCAGCAACAGCCCGGCCGCGAAATTCCGGTCCTTGAACAGCAGCACCGGAATGAACGGTTTCTTAGCCGTTATCATGTGGACGACGAACAAATAAACCCCCAGACCGCCCAGCACCGCCTCGGCGACCACTTCGGTAGAGGTGAACCAGTCCTGGTCCTGGCCGCGGTCCAGCATCATCTGCAAGCCGCCGATGCCCAGCGACAGCACGCCGAAACCAATCCAGTCGAAGCGAAGATTGAAGTTTCCGAACGATCGCGGCATGAAAAAGATCAGGCCGAGCGTCGCCAGGATGCCGAACGGCAGGTTGATATAGAAGACAAAACGCCAGTTGTACATCTCGGTGAGATAGCCACCGAGTGTTGGCCCCAGGATCGGCCCGACCATGACGCCGACTCCCCAGATCGCCATCGCCTTGCCGCGCTGCTCGGGCGGGTAGATGTCCATCATGGTGGTTTGCGACAGCGGCACCAGGGCCGCGCCGAACACGCCCTGCAACAGCCGGAACACCACCATTTGCGTCAGCGACTGCGCCGCACCGCACATCATGGATGCAACGGTGAAGCCGATCAGGCAAGTGATGAACAGGTATTTCCGGCCGAACCGGGACGCCAGCCATCCCACCGGTGCCGTCATGATGGCGGCGGCGGTGATGTAGGATGTCAGGACCCAGGTAATCTCATCATAGGTCGCCGACAGGCTGCCCTGCATGTAGGGCAGCGCCACGTTGGCGATCGTCTGATCCAGCGCCTGCATCAGCGTCGCGCCGACCGTGCATAGCGTAATGATCAGGCGATGCGGCACCCGTTCTTGCGGTGCGGAGGCCATCGGCTAGAACAGGTCGTGCCAGGTGCGGCGATGGCCGGTATCGATCTCCGCCACGACGCTCATGCCCGCCCGCAGGTTCGGATCGCCGGCTTTGCGTTCGATCTTGATGCGCACCGGGATGCGCTGCACCACCTTGACCCAGTTGCCAGAGGTGTTTTGCGCCGGCAGCACGGAGAATTCCGAACCGCTGTTGGGGGCGATCGACTGCACCTCGGCCTTCCAGGTTCGGCCGGGATAGGTGTCCACCGTCACATCCACCTTATCGCCCGGTTTCACATGCGTCAGTTCGGTTTCCTTGGGATTTGCCTCAATCCAGACGTTGTCGGTCGAAACCAGGCCGAACGCAGCAGTCGCCGCGGCCAGGTACATGCCAGGCTGCACCGATTCCACCTGAGTAACGATGCCGTCGAACGGCGCGTAGATCACCGTGTGATCCAGTTGCCGCTTCATCTCGTCCACCCGAGCCTGGGCCTGGAGGTAGTCGGACATGGTGGTGACATCGACATCGGGTTCGCCGCCGAGACGGGCCAACTGAACGGCAGCGGTCACCTTCAGCGCCGCGACCGCCTGTTTGTCGGCCATCAGCGTAAAGCGGGCATTGTCGTAATCCGCCCGCGTCACGCCACCGCTTTTGATCAGGCCGGCGTACCGGTCATAATTCGCCTGGCCGGATTCAAGCTGCGCCTGTTTCACATCGACGTCGCGCAGCATCTTTTGATAGTCGAGCTTCATGGCGTTCAGCGTCGAGACCATGCCATTGCGATTGGCGGTGGCGCCGGCCAACGCGATTTCGAACGATCGGCGGTCCAGGCGCAGCAGGACGTCGCCCTGATTGACGCGCTGGCCCTCATGCACCGGCACGGCGGCGACGATGCCGGACACGTCGGTGGCGAGTACTTCCTTGGCAGCGCGCACGTAGGCGTTGTCGATCGACACCACCCGGCCGCCCGTCAGCCAGAAGTAGGCCGCACCGACGATGACCACGGCGATGCCGCCCAGCATCAGGACCGGACGGACAAGGCCCCGGTTGATCCGCTGGCGTGCGGATGATTCGGCGACGCGCGGTGCCATCGTGGCCTGGGACATCAGACGGCCTCCCGCGCTTCGGTGTCCGCGCGCCGACGCGGCGGGTTGGCCTCCGGACCGCGGGACGCGTGAGCCTCCTGGGTCAGTGTCGCTTTCATGCGCATCAATGCCTCGGTCATGACGTCTATGGACTCTTCGTCGATGCCCGCTGTCACGATGCGGGTCATGTCGTTGCGCTGGTCATCGATCTCGTGCAGGACCTCGTGCGCCGGCGGCCGCAAATGCAGCCGCCAAATGCGACGGTCACGCGGGTCGGGGCGGCGCTCTACCATGCCGCGTGCTTCAAGCCGGTCGATCAAACGGGCGACGGTGATCGGCTCGACTTCCAGGACTTCGGACAGTTCTTTTTGCGACAGGCCCGGCTGCCGCTCCAGCCAGATCAGGATGGCCCACTGCGCGCGCGTCATGCCGTGCTGGCGGGCCCGCTTGTCCGCATCGACGCGGAGAAGCCGGGCAACGTCGTTCAGCAGGAACAGCAGGTCGCGGTGAAATTCATTCAAAGAGTGAATCCTTTGTGTTGCGCTGATCATAAGCGACGTTATCATAAGGATACCAGCCCGGTTGCCATGCGTGCGATGCAAGGCGGGTAGAACACGAATAAGGACGCGTATGGGGGCTTGGGTCGCGGTCGCCGTTGGCGGCGCAATCGGCAGTGTCGGGCGGTTCTGGCTGACCGCGGCGATGACGGGCCTGACGGGGCCGCGGTTGCCGTGGGGCACGCTGCTGATCAATGTACTGGGGTCGTTCGTCATCGGGCTGGTCGCCGGGGTGACGCTGACCCCGGCGCGGGTTGGCCTGCACCCCGACATGCGGATTTTCCTGATGACGGGCGTCTGCGGCGGGTTCACGACGTTCTCGGCGTTCAGTTTGCAGACGCTGGAGCTGATGCAGGCGGGGGAGACGGTCCCTGCCCTGGGCTACGCCGTCGGTTCGGTGGTGCTGTGCGTGGTCGCGACCTGGTGCGGCTGGCTGCTGGGACGGCTCTGATCCTTTACAGCTTCCGTGTTTGGCTGGCACGCTGCTCACCGCATAATAAGGGGGCGGCATGGACCTGATTGTTCGCAATGCTCGGCTGGCTGATGGGGCGTTGGTCGATATCGGTGTGTCGGCCGGCAAAATCGTTGCAATTCAGGGTGATCTTGCGGCCGACGCGCTGGTGTATGACGCCGGCGGGCATTTGGCCTGCGCCGGGCTGGTCGAGACTCACATTCATCTGGATAAAACCCGGATCATTGACCGCTGCCCGCCCGAGGATGGCCGCAATGCGAACGCCGTGCCTCGCGTCGCGGCGGTCAAGGCGACCTTTACTGAAGAAGATGTTTACCAACGTGCCAGCATCACACTGGAAAACTGCATCAAGCACGGCACCACGCGGATGCGGACGCATGTCGAGCTGGATGCCGGTGTGGATATGCGCAGCTT
>JAYUEJ010000547.1:0-12961 GCA_043739265.1 Rhodopila sp.
GCCTGGCATTTGGGTGCGCTGGCTTATAACGTGCTTGCAACAACCGGAAACCCGACCAGCTATACGATGCAAAGCGGGCACGGCCTCTACGCGGTCGCAAGTGCGGGTTATCCGGGCAGTTTCGTGACGGACCCGGGAGATGGATCAAGTCCATCGGCCTGGTCGTTGGGCGCGGATGGATTGGCGGTGCAACAGGCGGTGGCGGGTCTCTCCACCGAGGATATCTCGGATATCTGCGCGATAATTTGGCCGTGGAACGAAACCGACAGCCTGCGTCAATACGGCGAGCGCGCAACGTTCCAGGCTGCCGCGATCCGGTTTCTTTCGCTTCTCCGATCCATTCTCGGAGACACCAACAACCGGATTCCGCTTATTTGGTGGAACGCCATTCCCTATGGGTCGGCGGATGGGATCACGATGCATCGGCAAGTTGTCCAAAGCATTGCGTCGAACACTGGTCAAAACGTTACTATTGGCAACAACCAGACCAGCGATAGCAACCCTCGCGGGTCATCGTGGAATCCGACAACGGGGATCGCGACGGGCGGAGATCCATCGCACCGAGATAGCGCGGATAACCAGCGGTTCGCCATGCTGGCCAGCCCTGTCGTTGCCCGAACGCTCGTCGCTGGAAATTATGCCGATTCAATAACCGTCCTCCCCGACGCGTTGCCTAAAGTAGGTGGACCATCCATCCTGCATGTGTACAGACAAACCAGCACCACGCTAATTATCACCGTCTCGCATGACAGTGGAAACGATCTGAAGGTTCCGTTGCAGGCCGCGACGGGTATCGGTTTTGCCGTCATGGATGGCGGCGCCGCGGGAAATGCGGGAACAATCGTGTCGGCGATTTCCTGCTTGCGACTGGACTCGACCCATTTGCAAGTGGTTCTGAATAATGCACTTCAACACAACTCCAGCGGATGCCAATTGTTTTATCCCTACGGTCCGTTCCAAATCGGTCGGGGCAACGCGGTGACCGACAATTTCTCGGCCATGACCATGCCGGCCGGCTGGAAGGCCAGCACCGATCTCGGAACAGGTTGGAACCTGGACTGCCCTCTGGCGGCAATCTTTTCCGGAATTCCCCTATCGGATACACCCACATAAGTTTTCTGCCGCTCGGTTCCGGGGCGTCGAACGGGCATCTTCCTCTTTGAAGCCGCCGCGCCTACGCTGACGTTCGTCCAAATAAGAATGGGGAATGTCGAATGCGAACCGCGGATGCCATCGTTGAGGTCCTCAAGCGGGAGGGTGTCTCCACACTCTTTTGCTTTCCCACAACACCCCTGATCGAGAACGCTGTCGCCGCCGGCATCCGCCCCATCATCTGCCGGCAGGAGCGGGTCGGCGTCGATATGGCCGACGGCTTTGCTCGGGTGACCAACGGCAAGCCCCCCGGCGTCTTCATGATGCAATATGGTCCGGGCTCCGAGAACGCTTTTCCGGGAATCGCCACGACCTTTTCCGACAGCGTTCCGGTGCTGTTTCTGCCGCTGGCGCATGCACGCGATCAGTCTCAGGTCTTCCCGACGTTTCGGTCCAGTCGCACGTATGCCTCGGTTACCAAGCAGGTCGAGGAGATCGTGGTTCCGCACGCCACGACCGCGGCGATGCGCCGGGCGTTCAATGCCCTGCGCAATGGTCGGCCAGGACCGGTCATGGTCGAGGTCCCGCGGGACATTGTCGATCTCGATGCCGGTAACGACGTGGAATCGTATCGCCCGATCGTTCCAACCATCTCAGCCCCTGATCCTCAGGATGTCGATGCGGCGGCCAAACTTCTGCTCGCGGCGTCGCATCCCATGATCCTGGCGGGACAAGGCGTTCTGTATGCCGAGGCCTCTGACGAGCTGACCGAGCTTGCGGATCTCTTGCAAGCCCCGGTCATGACGACGGTGGACGGAAAGAGCGCATTTCCCGAAGACCATCCCCTGGCTCTTGGATCTGGTGGCAACACGTTCAGTGGACCCGGTCGCCTTTTCCTGCATTCGAAGACGGACCTTATTTTTGGAATTGGCTGCGGCTTCACCAAACATCCCCTGACAACACCAACGTTACCGGTGAATGTCCCGATCATTCACGCGACAAATGACCCGCGCGATTTGCATAAATCCTACCAGACCGAGGTTGCTCTGCTGGGCGACGCCAGGCTTACGCTGAAAAGCCTGATCGCCGCGGTGAAAGACCGCCTGGGAGGCAAACTCCTGAACCGGTCGCCGGCGGCGGAACTCGCGGCGGAACGCAAGGTATGGCTCGCCCGCTGGCATGCCAAACTGAACAGTGCTGAAACCCCGATGACGCCCTATCGCGTCATGTCGGAGTTCATTCGTGTGGTCGATCCCGCCGAAGCGATCGTGACGCACGATTCCGGCAGCCCGCGCGATCAACTGATGCCTTTTTATCGCGCGACCCGGCCGCGGGGGTATTTGGGTTGGGGCAAATCGCATCAGCTTGGAACCGGCCTGGGTCTCATCATCGGCGCCAAGGTCGCCGCCCCGGACAAATTCTGCGTTAATTTCATGGGCGATGCCGCGTTTGGTATGACCGGACTCGACCTCGAAACCGCTGTCCGCGCAGGCATTCCAAGCCTGACCATCGTGCTGAACAACAGCACCATGGCCATCGAGATCCCGCACATGAAACTGTCTCATGAAAAACATAAGGCGCGGGATCTGGGCGGCAGATATGCCGATCTCGCCCGGGATCTGGGTGCCTGGTCGGAGCGGATTGCCGATCCCGGCGACATCGCGAACGCCATCCTGCGTGCCAAACGGGCAACCGAGGACGGCCAAACCGCCTTGCTGGAATTCATGACGAGCGCCGAAACAGCCTTCTCCCACCGCAACGGCGGCGAAACCTGAATCCGGCTAGCGCCGATAGGGCAGAGGCAAGAGCGTTCTGATCGGCAACTTGATCAGAACGCCGGTGTCCTTGACGATGATCATCGCATTGGGCGCGTGATCCAGGATCATCTCCCGGCACGCGCCGCACGGTGCGACGACGGCAAGTTCGCGGTTTTCTTCCTCGGGCTTCGGATGCCTCACCGCGACCGCCGTTTGGATCGTTCCGTCCCCGTCCAACAGCGCTCGCCCGAAGGCAACAGCCTCCGCGCAGACAGATAATCGTCCGACGGTCGTCCCGATGTGCAGGCCGGTCCAAATCCGGCCGTCCCGAGAGCGGATCGCGGCTCCAACCATGTGCCAGAAGGGCCGGTAATGGCTCTCCAACACCGCATTCGCCGCCGCGATCAGTTCGTGGTCGCCGTCTGTCAGCGCGCCGTCTGTCAGCGCGACATCCGGCAGCGCGACATCCGGCAGGATCGAATCATTCAGCCGCTTCAGCTTCCTCGGTGTCATCGGGGGCCGCCAGCATGGTGTTCGCTATGACACCGGAATGCTCCCGCACCTTCACCTCGATGGCATCCGCCAGGGCACGGTGTTCGCGAAGGAACTGCTTCGCGTTCTCCCGCCCCTGTCCGATACGCTGACTGTCGTAGCTGAACCATGCTCCGGATTTTTCCACAATCCCGGCCTTAACGCCAAGGTCGAGCAATTCGCCGACCTTGCTGATGCCTTCGCCATACATGATATCGAACTCAACCTGGCGGAATGGAGGCGCCAACTTGTTCTTGACCACTTTGACGCGGGTCTGATTACCCACGACCTCCTCACGGTCCTTGATCTGGCCAATGCGGCGGATTTCCAACCGCAGCGACGCGTAGAACTTGAGAGCATTACCGCCGGTGGTCGTCTCCGGATTGCCGAACATCACACCAATCTTCATACGAATCTGGTTCAGGAAGATCAGCATGCAGTTGCTGCGGCTGACACTGCCGGTGATCTTGCGCAACGCCTGGCTCATGAGCCTGGCGTGCAAGCCCATGTGGCTGTCGCCCATTTCCCCTTCCAACTCGGCCCGCGGCACCAATGCGGCGACACTGTCCACGACCAGGATGTCGATCGCGCCTGAACGAACCAGGGTATCAGCGATCTCCAGCGCCTGTTCGCCCGCGTCCGGCTGGCTGATCAACAGGTTATCGACATCCACACCCAGCTTGCGGGCATAGGTGGGATCCAGCGCGTGTTCGGCATCGATAAACGCGCACGTTCCGCCGCGCCGCTGTGCTTCCGCTATCGCATGCAGCGCCAAAGTTGTCTTGCCCGAACTCTCCGGGCCATAAATCTCGATGATGCGGCCGCGTGGCAGGCCACCGATGCCAACCGCCAGATCAAGGCCGAGTGAACCCGATGGGATCACTTCGATCTGCTCGTCTCCGGCCCGTGCACCCATACGCATGATCGAACCCTTGCCGAAGGCCCGTTCGATCTGTGCCATCGCGGCGTCGAGCGCCTTATTCTTTTCCATTCCGCCTATTCCTTGGTTCGATATCAGCGCAGGTTTCGTCATTGGTTTTACACTCATAGGTCGTCCATATACAACTAATACGTGCAGAGTCTGTGCCCGAGGCTTCCGGTTGCCCATCAGCCTTTGTGCTCACAATGTTCCGCATTCCTCCGCGGAGCAAGAACTTTTTGCGAACAAGCGCCCGTTTGTTCAATATATCGCGCAGATTCCTCCAAGGCGAAGGGCATTGCCGACAACCAAGCATAAGGATCGTCTTTGGCGACCGATTCGGCAAAGCCCTAACCGAACCGAGATCCCCCATAACGCAAGATTTCCGCCAGCTGGCCCTTCAGGGCATGGTATCACGAAATCGCCTGGCCCGACCGGCGCAGGCGCCAAACATAGGCAATTATCTCCGCGACTGCCTTGTAGTGTTCCGCCGGGATTTCGGTATCGAGATCGAGCCGATAGAGCGCCCGCGCGAGAGGCGGGTTGGCAACCACAGGCACGCCGTTAGCGGCCGCCACGTCCCGTATCCGCGCGGCCAGAGAATCTGATCCCTTGGCCACGATGCGCGGTGCCGGATTATTGCTACGGTCATACGCCAAAGCCACGGCATAATGCGTTGGATTGGTGACGACCACGGTTGCGGTCGGCACTTTGGTCATCATGCGCTTACGTGCCCGCATCACGCGAATACGCCGAATACGCGCCTTGATGTGTGGATTGCCGTCCGTATCCTTTAATTCGTCCCGAATATCTTGCTTGCTCATCCGCATATCGCGGGCGTGGCGGAAGCGCACCCACATCAGGTCGGCAGCCGCTATGAACCCTTGAGTACACAGACTGGCGATGAACACATGAGACACGGGCCGAATAATCGCGGATAGTAACCGGTGCGGGTCCTGCCACGGCAAACGCTCCAGGTGCGGCCAGTCGCCTCGGATGGCAATCCATGTGGAAACGGCGAGAAGCCCCAGTTTGCTCAAGGATTTCACGACCTCCACAAGGCCATCAAAGCCGAATACACGCTTCAGCCCCGCCATCGGATTGATGCGCGAGACTTTCGGCCGAAGACTCCCCGGATGCAGGAGGAACCTGGTCTGAAACAGCACCGCGACGGCACCGGCGATCATGGCGCCGACGAGAACCGGAGCAACGGCGCCCAGCACTCTGACACAGGCGGGAAGAAGCTGGGTTGAACCCAGCATGGTGGCTTCGCCTGTGCGGGACAGGAATGCGATCATATCCGGCATCAACCGCTGGATCATGGCTTGCGATTGATAGATCAGAACCAACACCACGGCGGCCAGGCTGGCGAATGTCGCCACCTCACGCGATACCGGAACCTGCCCCTTTTCTCGGGCCTGGTCCAAGTGCCGGGACGTCGCGGTTTCGGTCCGGTCTGCGCTGGATTGGTCGCCCTCTGCCACGGATCAACCGTTGCCCGGGAGGGCGCCAAGAAATGATTGGGCGGCATCACGCCATGCAAGAATGATGGCGCTTGCGGTAATCGTCAGCAAAGCAAGCCCTGTCATGATTTGCCCGGGCATCGACACGAAATAGATCTGCATGCGTGACGCGATCCGAGCAAACTGACCGATGGCGAGATGCCAGACTATGGCAATTACCACGAACGGCGAAGCAAGCTGCAGAGCCAGGCTGAACCCTGTGCCAACGGCGCGAATCGCGATCTCGGTACTGTCCGCGGCCGGCAACATCTGGCCGGGCGGGATCAGTTCGAACAATCCGTTCAGTGCGGTCAGGGGCAGCCGGTACAACCCAGACAACAATATCAGGACCGGCGCGGCCATCTCGAAGAGTTTTCCCAGCACGCCGGACTGCGCGCCAAGCTCCGGATCTGGCTGAAGAACGCTGGAAAGGCCTATCAGATACCCAATGAACTGCGCCCCCACCGGCAGCGCCAAGACGATCATCCGAGCCACCCAGCCGAACCAAAGCCCGGTAACGACTTCGCCGGCGATCATCAGCCCCATGCTCAAACCGGCCGCGGGCACGGACGGCATCATCGGCTGCAGGTCCGGCAGCAGAAGCACCGTGATGCTCAGGGCAAGCCCGATCCGCACGACCGCGGGTGCGACAGCTTCCCCCACGCCTGGCAGCAGAACCATCGCCGCGCCCACTCTGGCCAGCACAAGCGCGAAGGCGGGTGCCCATTCCAACAATGCGGCTTGCGACGGATTCATGATCCTCCAATGGCGACGATTCTGTCGAACACGCGGTGCGAAAAACCGGACAGCGTCGCCGCCATGAACGGACCAAGCACCATCAGTGCGATGCCGATCGCCACGATTTTCGGCAGAAACGCCAATGTTGCCTCATTGATCTGAGTGATGGCCTGAACGAACGAAACCAACAGGCCAACAACGAGTGCGACGCCGAGTATCGGGAATCCCAGCTTCATCGTTACCACCAGGGTGTCGTGGATCACCGCGGCGACGTCGGTGTCGTTCATGGCTCAAATCGGCATTTTCATGATGTCCTGGTACGCCTGCACCACGCGATCCCGAATGACCGTAGCGGTTTGCAAGGTCATTTCCGCATGCGACAACGCTGTAACGACATCAGTGAGATTGCCGCCACCGCTGATCGCCTTCATCGCCTGATCGTCCGCCGTGTGGCCCGTTTGGACCGCCTGATCCAGCGCCTGCGTGATCGCCGCGCCAAAATTTTTCGACGCATCGGCGGAAGCTCCACCGCGGGCGGTTCGGCTATAAGCCTCGGCCGCCGCGGACGGTGTAATGACGACGGTCGGTATCGTTGTCATTTCAGCAGATCGATTGTTTTGTTGAGCATGCCCCGCGTCGCCTGCATGACAGCCAAATTGGCGCTGTAGGAGCGCTCGGCCTCCCGCATATCCATCACTTCGACGAAACTGTTGACATTCGGCAGCTTCACATACCCCTGCGGGTTGGACGCCGGATTTGCCGGATCGTAGCGCAATGGCGGATCGCTGGTGTCAATGCCGATGTTCTTGACCCGCACCGTTTCCACTCCCGCGGCCCGGTCCATCGCACTTTCGAATGTGATCGTCTTGCGCCGATAGGCATCGGCACCCGCCGACGATCCGGTGGTATCCTGGTTGGCGATATTTTCGGCGATCACGCGAAGACGCGTCGTTTGCGCATCCATGCCCGTCGCGGAAACGTTCAGCGCCTGGTTGAGGTCACCTGCCATGGCTAGCCCGACCGGCCCAGGGCCATACTGAACATACCCATGTATTTTTTCCAAACTGTTGTTACCAAAGCCTGCGTTGTTTCTGTATCAGCGACTTTCATCAACTGTTGATCAAGCGCAACCGTGTTGCCATCAAGCGCGCGTGCTTTTGGTGGATCGGTGGTCAGCGAAGACAGCCCGGTAGGGGCCGTTCCGATCAAATGATTTGGCTGAGTCCTCGTTGGTTCGACTGAACCGGTGCCGGCCAGGATACGATCGAACGACTGAACATCGCGCGCACGGAACGCCGGCGTGTTGGCATTCGCGATATTCGCCGCCAGCACGCTTTGACGCTGAGACGTCCAAACGAGGCGTTTAGCGGCCAGATCGAACAGGGCAATTCGGGTTGGGTCCATTTCTCCAAACTGACAGAGAAAGCTGAACGAAAGGTTAATGGAGTCCGTTAACGATTTTTTAACCTGAGCGCCCCCAAATAGACACATGCGGACGAATGCGGATGCCCCGAGATCCATCCACGCGCTGATAGCGGCGATCAGCAAAGCGAGTTTGCCTGCGCGCGTTTCAAACGCTGCTTGCATTCTCCCATACCGCGATCGCCAGGCCTGTCCGATCCATACATCCCACTGTCCCACCCCGGCTGGCCCGCCAACCCAATGACCGCAAACTCCGTGTTGCTCGTAATCGGCGCACTGATCGGCGTTCTCGCACTCATCGGGGCTGCGACCCGGCTGTTCCAATTCAGCTTATGGCGGTCCCAGCCCCGACCCGGCCGAACGCTGATCTTGCGCGAATCCATAGCGTTGGACCCCCGTCGCCGCATTCATCTCGTACAGTGCGGACAACGACAGGTGGTGTTGCTCACGGGTGGAGGACAGGATCTCGTCATCGGCTGGATGCAGGACCCATGAGGCTTTTCCCGTGGCTCGTCCTCATTCTAACGCTCCTGATCCCCAGCTCCGGGCATGCGCAGTCCGTCAACATAGACCTCGGCGCCGCCGGTCAGGCCGGCGCGACCGCTCGGATCGTCCAACTCACCGCGCTCATTACCGTGCTGTCTCTGGCCCCGAGCCTGCTGGTGATGACAACCGCGTTCACCAGGATCGTGATCGTGCTGTCGCTGCTGCGCAGTGCCCTGAGTACGCAAGGGACCCCGCCCAACGTGGTCCTGATCGGGTTGGCCCTTTTCCTCTCGTTCTTCGTCATGGAGCCGGCGATGAACCAGGCCTGGACAGCGGGTATTCAGCCAATGACCGACGGCCGCATCTCGGAGGCCGAGGGATTGCGGCTGGCCATGGAGCCATTCCACACGTTCATGGCCGACAACGTCCGTGACGACGATCTCGGTTTTTTTCTGGACCTCGGCCATCTGCCCCCGTCCGCGGATGCGGCGTCCGTTCCCTGGCGTGCCCTGGTGCCCGCCTTCATCGTCGGCGAGTTACGGAGAGCATTCGAAATGGGCTTCCTGCTCTTTCTGCCCTTTTTGATTATCGACATCGTCGTCGCGAGCGTGCTGATGAGCCTTGGGATGATGATGCTTCCGCCCAGCGCCGTTTCTTTGCCATTCAAACTCATTTTTTTCGTGTTGATCGACGGATGGCGCCTCGTGGCTGGCAGCCTCGTTCAAAGCTTCATCACCGGCGGCTCCTGATCGGAATTACAAATCACCGCGACAAGTGGACGTGCCGATCGTCCGAGTGTGGCCAAATCATGATTTTTCCTCCAGACATTAACGCCTCTGCCCCTTTCTGGAGGACTAAACGAAATGCTCGCACCCAAAGGACCAACATGGCTAACTGACTTCCGCGATTTCATCATGCGCGGGAGCGTGGTCGATCTGGCGGTCGGCGTTATCATCGGCGCCGCGTTCACCGGCGTCGTCGGAAGCCTCGTAAAAGACGTTTTCAACCCGCTGATCGGCCTGCTGACCGGTGGCGTGGACTTCTCGAACATCTTTTATTCGCTTAACGGCCAACACTATGCCAATCTGGCAGATGCCCAGAAAGCGGGTGCCGCGACCCTGAATATTGGCTTGTTCATCAATGCCATTATTCAGTTCGTGATTGTTAGCTTCGCGATCTTCTGGATGGTCAAGGGACTGTCAAAGCTGGTCGTCAAGAAGGAAACGGCTCCTGCAGGCCCCTCAAAATCCGAAATTCTATTGAGCGAAATTCGGGACCTGCTCAAAGCAAAATCCTGACGCCACGCCGGTTCGGGAGGCTCCCGCCCCCCGGACCAACCGGCCTGAAGCGTGATCGTTTGAGGTTGTTTCTACCGCAAACGATCACGGTCTAATGAACCGAAAGTGGCAGCATCTCGTGCTGGAGAACGGCCGCCATCGCAACATCCCTGTCACCGGCGACCGCCATCGGCGTACCGTCGGCAGCATGGATCGCGAAGCCCTGCACCCCATTTACCGTTACCGGTTTGACGTAAGCGATATGAGAAACGCCAAGCGCCGCGAGCTGCTGCTCCGAAAGATGCCGCACATCAAAGGTAACCACCTCCTGCACAGAAGTTGCAGCGACGTCCGACTGGTTGTCTGAGTTCGTATTCATCGACTCTGTACTCCTTTGTTGCGACAGCCTTCAAAAAGCACTGTCGATACCTGTCCGCTGCGAGTTCACAGGAAACCGCGGCGTTATGAGTCTGTCTTGCTCTCCACCACGGCACCCATTTCGGCCCCGTTCGGATGCAACGTCGGCGCCGACCCATTGCGGGTGATCGGAATGGTCTTCACGCGAACCTCCGGCTGTGGCTTTGCCAGGTCGATATGCAGAAGGCCGTTATCCAGCCACGCACCCTTGACCTCAATCCCCTCGGCCAGCACGAACGACCGCTGAAACTGTCGCGCCGCGATACCCCGATGCAGGAAGATCCGGCCCTGGCTATCATCTGTCTGCCGGCCGCGAATAACCAACTGGTTATCCTCCTGGGTGATCTGTAGATCGTCCATCGTAAATCCGGCAACCGCAAGCGTTATGCGTAACCCTGTCGGGCTGATCTGCTCGATGTTGTAGGGTGGATATCCATCGGACGAGGTCTTGGACGCACGCTCGAGAATTTGCTCAAGGTGGTCAAATCCCAGAAACAGTGGCGACGTAAACATACGGGTGGTCATGGCCCCCTCCAACGAGCGAAGCGAATACCGAAACCCTGAAGCGGCATCTCGGCTAAGGAACATCTTGGCATCAATGGCCCGACTTGCAAGCGAAAACTGATCATCGGCGGGGCCAGGCAACCTTTAAGGCTCACGGCCGGTGTTGATTGGCGCTCGCCGCCCCGCTAGATGCAGCAAATCATGAGCATCAACACATCTTTGATAGCAATCGGCACGCTGCCGATTCTGATCGCACCGAATCAGATCCTGAAAACCCGCGCCCGTCCGGTGAAGCCAGCCGACTCGGATCTTATTCGCGACCTGATCCCCCGCATGTTCGCCACCATGTACGATGCGCCGGGAATCGGCCTGGCCGCACCGCAAATCAGCCATAGCCTGCGCCTCGTGGTCATCGACCTGATGCCGCAGGACAAGAATCAGCCGCATAGCCTCATCAATCCCGAAATCGTGGCAGCCAGCGAGGAACAGGCCATCCGAGAAGAAGGGTGCCTTTCCCTGCCCGGCCAATACGCCGAGATCAGCCGCCCCGCCCGCGTGAAGGTGCGGTATCTGGACGAAACCGGAGCGAAGCGCGAGATGCAGGCCGATGGCCTGTTGGCCGCCTGTCTGCAACATGAGATCGACCATCTGGATGGCGTTCTGTTCGTCGATTACCTGTCCGCTCTCAAGCGCAACATGATCATGCGGCGCCTCGCCAAGGAACAACGGGCAAAACAAGACGAGCGGAACCGGTAGCGCCATGCGCATCGCCTTCATGGGCAGCCCGGACTTCGCGGTACCGGCCTTACAGGCGCTTCACGCCTCCGGGCACACCATCGCGGCGGTCTATTGCCAGCCCGCCCGGCCAGCCGGCCGCGGCCAGGCCATCCGCCGTTGCCCCGTCAATGTCGCGGCGGATGATCTGGGCTTGCCCGTCCGCACCCCGGCCCGCCTCCGAACGGACGCACAGGCGCAGGCGGATTTCGCGGCCCTCGATCTGGATGCGGCTGTCGTTGCCGCCTATGGCCTTATCTTGCCCCAAACCATGCTTGATGCGCCTCGGCGGGGCTGCCTGAACATCCATGCCAGCCTGTTGCCGCGATGGCGAGGCGCCGCGCCGATCCAGGCCTCCATCTACGCGGGTGATGCCGAAACCGGCATTACCATCATGCAGATGGAAGCCGGCCTCGATACGGGCCCGATGCTGCTGCGCCAAAGCGTCCCGATCACGGCGGACACCACGACAGGCACCCTGCATGACATCCTGGCGGCGATTGGTGCCAATCTGATCCTGCATGCACTCGCATGTCCGCCAGCGCCCGTGCCACAGACCGAAGCAGACGCATCCTACGCGCCGAAACTATCCCGCGAGGATGGCCGGATCGACTGGAGCCAGTCAGCCCGCGTCATTGACCGCCAAATCCGCGCCTTCGATCCCTGGCCCGGCACATTCACGACCCTCGCCGCCCGTCCTTTGAAAGTCCTTGCCGCCAGACCGGCCGACGGGTCCGGCCCGCCCGGAACTGTCCTCGACTCCAACCTGACCATCGCATGCGGCAGCCAGGCCATCCGGCTGACGAAGGTTCAACTCCCGGGTCGCGGCGCCCTCGACGCCGGAGCCTTCCTCCGAGGCCACCCTGTGCTGCCCGGCACCGTACTCGGCCAATGACTCGACTCGGCCAATGACTCGTTGGGCGCTGCTGCTGGAATACGACGGCACCCCGTTCGTCGGTTGGCAGCGTCAGGTCAACGGCCTGTCGATCCAGGCGGTACTCGAACGGGCCGCCACTTATCTGAACGGCGGCCAACCCGTCGCCAGCGTCGCCGCCGGCCGCACCGATTCGGGGGTTCATGCCGAGGGCCAGGTCGCGCATATGGACCTCCCTGACCGCCACAACGCCAAATCCGTCCGGGAGGCGTTGAATTACCACATGAAGCCGCATCCCGTCGTCGTGGTGAACGCCGTCGTGGTGCCGGGGGGCTGGAGCGCGCGCTTCTCCGCCGACCAAAGAGCCTATCGTTTCCGCATCCTCAACCGTCGCAGCCGTCCGGCCTTGATGAATGGCCGCGTCTGGCACGTCCCGGCTCCGCTCGACACCGACGCGATGCATACCGCCGCCCAGCGTCTGGTCGGCCTGCACGATTTTACATCTTTCAGAGCCGCGTCCTGCCAGGCCCGGTCACCGGTGCGAACGCTGGAGCGGCTGGACGTCACCCGCTATGGCGACCTGATCGAAATCGTGACGGAAGCGCGCAGCTTTCTGCATCACCAGGTCCGCAATTTCGTCGGCACCCTCAAACTGGTGGGCGAGGGAA